>JAXMLI010000355.1:0-7334 GCA_034368785.1 Smithellaceae bacterium
TAAAAATGAGTTCCACCTGGTCAGGCATTTTCACCTCCATCGCCAGGATCTGTATTTCAGCCTGATCATGCTGGCTTCCATGATCTTTATCAGCCTGATCGGCTTTGGAGACCTGTTCATATGATAGAGTTAAAAGAGGTCAATTTTCGCTATCCCGAGGGGAAGATGATATTTTCGGATTTCTCTTTTAACCTCAAAAGGGGAGAAAGGGTAGGGTTGATCGGCAACAATGGATCGGGAAAGACCACCCTCCTGCGGCTGATCATGGGGTTGCTGAAACCGGATGAAGGAGATATCGAGATCCTGGGAAGCCTGAGGAAAACTGAGGCTGATTTCCTTGAGGTGAGAAGGAGGATCGGCCTGCTCTTTCAGGACGCCGACGATCAGCTATTCTGCCCTTCCGTGGAGGAGGATATCGCCTTCGGCCCGCTCAATCTGGGGAAAACCAACGCCGAGGCCAGGGAAATGGTTAAACATGCCTGCCAGGTGTTGGGAATCAATGGTCTGGAGAAGAAGATTACCTATCGCCTCTCCGGCGGGGAAAAGCGCCTGGTGGCCCTGGCCACGCTCGTGGCTATGAACCCCGAGTGCTACCTGCTCGATGAACCGACCGCGGGCCTCGATGAGGCAACCACCGGGCGGTTCCTGGGGTATCTACGGGAATCCGTGGAAACATGCCTCATTATCTCCCATGACCAGAATTTTCTGACCAAGGCCGTGGACCGGGTTTATGCCGTGAAGGACGGCGGTCTGCTACCCCTGGAGCGCGGCCGTCCCGGCCGCAAATAACGGCGGGCGGGACGCCCGCGCTCCTTATTGCTGCACACCATCCGCCTTCTGCAACCTCCTCAGCCATCCCACCAACAGATAGACCAGCGGCGTATCGGCCAGGGCAATCAGGATTTTCACCGTGAACTGTCCGATGATGACCGGTAAAATCTCAGGCCATACCCCCCAGAAGGCCAGCGTAATGAAGATCACCGTATCCAGGAGCTGTGAAACCGCGGTAGAGGCGTTATTCCTGAGCCAGAGGTGCCTGCCGCCGGTCATTTTCTTCCAGAAGGAGAAGGCCCACACATCGTGGAACTGGCTTATCAGGTAAGCGGCCATACTGGCGGCCACGATTCGGAAGTTTGACGAAAGGATCTCCTGGAAGGCCTCCTGGAGGGTCCAGAAGGGGGCTGAGGGCATCCAGATGGCGAGGCGAACCATAACCGCCGCCACCAAAGAGGTGACAAAGCCGGCCAGGACCAGGGCCTTTGCCCTTTTACGGCCCCATACTTCGCTGATCGCGTCGGTAATGGGAAAGGTAAGGGCATAGGCGAGTACAGCCGCCGGGACGATGACACCGCCGCTTACCTCGACGGGTTTTACGGCGAGAATATTGGAAATCACCAGGAGACCGGAAAATAGACTCGCCAGCAGTAAAAAGGCCTGGTCGGCTGCCGGTAAATTGATGTCGGGAAGTTTTTCTTTAATCTTTGACAAAAATATCCTCCTCTAACTCCGGTTTATGTGGTCGCGTTCCTATCCTATTCAGACAAAATAATCAACGAAGATGAACCGGCAAAAAAACAGCCGTCACTACTGATGAAGCGGTAAAAACTCCCCTACGCGGGAATGACAGAATGTGGGGCTTTCAGACTTTTTACCGCTTCATCACTATTTATCCGATCAGAAAGGATTCCCCAGGACAAGTCAGGACGGAATCGTCCTCACTGAGAATTATTTCCGTCAGGTGGAATGCGCCGGGCAGGATATTGCGGACATAATAGCGGGCGGCAGAGATTTTCCCTTCATAGAAGGCCTTCTCGCCCGGAGTCGTACCGGCTAATCCGTCCCGCGCGATCAGGGCCTGCTCCAAGAGACATTTTGCGACATAAACCTGGGCGCAGACAAAAAGGGCCTTCATGGCGTGAAGGGGGATCAGCTGCCGCTTGGTATCCGGATTGGCATACCAGAAATCGTAGATTGCCGTTACCGATTCAAGGCAACGATAACCCTTCGCGAGAGTTTTCATTTCCCTCTCAAATCCGGCGGTAGCGGCGTTAGCCTCGATGAATTCCCTGATGCTCGCCAGCCAGCCGGCAAAAGGAACGCCGTCGTTCATCCGCATCTTCCTCCCGACCAGATCGATTGCGTGAATGAAAGAAGTCCCTTCCCAGATGGTCAGAACCTTCGAATCCCTCAGATACTGTTCCGCGGGATAGTCCTTCGTATAGCCAACGCCTCCCAGGACCTGGATGGCCTGGCTGATAACGGCCAGACTGGTCTCACTCCCGTAGCACTTCACAAGGGGGGTAAGGATCTCGGCGAATTCGCCGCAGGTCTTTGCCCTTTCTTTATCATCGGCGTTGCCCTGCATATCGAGGAAGTAGAACCCCCGGAAGATCATCGCGCGAACGCCTTCCACCTGGGCCTTCATCTCGAGGAGCATCCTGCGGACATCCTCATGGCGGATGATGGGAACCCGCTCTGCGTTTTTGATGCCGAAAGGGCGTCCCTGCACACGTTCTGCGGCATACCGTGCGGCATAATAATACGCCGCCGCCCCCTGGGCGATCGCGTTGTGTCCCGTCCCGATTCTCGACTCATTCATCATATGAAACATCATCGCCAACCCCCGGGATCGCCCTTTTTCATCAGGGCCGGGTCCGAGCATGATGCCGTGGCATTCGTCTTCGTCGCCGAAATTGAGCAGGGCAGTTGCCTGGGCGTGAAGGCCCATCTTATGCTCCAGGCTTTGAGTATTCACGTCGTTTGATTTCTCTAGACTGCCGTCCTCATTCACGCGGAATTTGGGGACGATGTAGAGTCCGATTCCGGGAGATCCGAAGGCGCCTCCTTCGGGGCGGGCCAGGACCATGTGAATCGTGTTTTCACAATGCCCGTTGTCTCCGGCGGTGATAAACATCTTGGCACCCTTGATTTTCCAGATCCGCGGATCATTCGTCGGATAGGCCCGCGTGGTGATGTCGCCCGTATCAGAGCCAAAATCCGGCTCCGTCAGGCACATTGTCCCCTGCCATTCGCCGCTTAACATCTTCGGAATAAACAGGTCGCGCTCCCGCTCTGTGCCGAAACGAAGGATGAGGTTTGCCGCGCCGCTGGTCAGTTTGATACAGGAGAGAAGGGCAGGGCAGGCGGCCTGAAAGATTTCGTAATTTGCCTTGTAAAGCGTGAGGGGCATGCCGGTATCCAACAGGACGCATTCGCTGCTTGATCCCCAGCCGTTTTGCTGTAAAAACTGATATGCCTCCTTGAACCCGGGAACCGGTGTTGCCTTGCCATTTTCAAATCTGACGCCTATCCTGTCTCCCGGCACGTTGATCGGATTAACCACCTCCCGCGCTACCTTGTAGGCTTCATTAATCAGGAGGTCCACATCCTCCAGGCTGAAATTGTCTTTGTACCTGGCGCAGTCAAAAACCTCGTCCAGCGGCAGCCATTCCTTGAGAATAAACTTCAGGTCCCTGATATCGTATTTGAAATCCATCGCCTTGCCCCCTTTGAGGTTAGATGGTCCGTCCGTCGGATAATCCTCTGTATGCTCTTGATGTGCCGCTCATCAGGCGTATCTCCTTCGGCTCCATATACAGTATTGAAGGTGCGGATTCATTATTTTTATTGAAGTGAGGCAATTGCAAGACTCCTGCGGACGCGACGGAGCGCGTCCCTCCAGTCTCCAAAACATGCCGTTTTCCTCGCCTTTTGGAGGGCCTAGCGAAGTCGTGGCCGTCATTACCGTGAGTTTTGCAATTACCTCAAGCAAAAGCGCTTTACATCTGGCGCGGTTCAGTTTAAGCAAAACCCGTAAGATTAACCGCAGGGAGGAAAGGTGAGACTATGGCGATAAAGACGATTATGGTAGTGGGGTCCGGGTTCATGGGCGCCGGCATTGCCCAGGTTGGCGCTCAGGCGGGCTACGAGATCATTATGAATGACGTTAAAATGGAGATTATCGACAAAGGCTATAACTCCATAGTGAAGAATCTTGAAGGACAGGTGAAAAAAGAAAAAATCACCGCCGGCGAGATGGAGGCCGCCCTGGCCCGCGTCAGAAAGGATACAGACATCGATGCCGCTAAAGCAGCCGATTTCATCATTGAGGCCGCTTTTGAGAACATCGAGATCAAAAAGGAGATCTTTCACAGGCTCGATGCCGTCTGCCCACGGGAGGTAATCTTTGCCACCAACACCTCCTCCATATCCATCACAACTCTGGCCGCCACTGTACAGCGCCCGGATAGATTTCTCGGGATGCACTGTTTCAGCCCGGTCCCGGTCATGCGTCTCGTAGAGGTCATCAAAGGTTTGAAGACCTCCGAAGAGGTGACGAGAATTGTCGAAGAGATCGCCGCGAAGATGAAAAAGGAGTCAATCAGGGTCAAGGACGTTCCCGGATTCCTCGTCAACCGGATCAATGCCGCCCTGCGCAGCGAGGTTTATAACTGTCTGATCGAAGGGGTGGCCTCCCTGGAGGATATCGACAAGGGGCTTAAGCTGGGACTCAACCATCCCATGGGACCATTTGAACTGGGTGATTTTGTCGGCCTCGAAATCGGTCTGAACGTTTTCAAGACACTTTATGAAGGTTATAAAGATCCCAAGTTCCGCCCGCCTCTCGTTCTGGAAAAATTGGTACAGAGCGGCGACCTGGGGAGGAAAACAGGGAAGGGATGGTATGATTATACCTCCGGGGAAAAGAGGCCCAGAACGGATATCAACCTGTGATATCGAGCGGAGGATTCACATTTTCAAGGATGCGGAGACGATATGGAAAACGTGGCGATACTGAGTTGCGTAAGAACGCCCATCGGAGGCTATGGCGGCGCCCTGAAAGATGTGCCGGTCTACCGGCTTGGCAGCCTCTTGCTGAATGAGGCGATAGGTCGGGCCGGTCTGGAGGCCGCTGATGTTGATGATGTTATCATGGGTTCATCCTACCAGAATGGCGAATGCGCGAACGGCGCGCGCATGGCGGTTCTTGATGCGGGCTGGCCGGATACTGTTCCGGGCGTCGTCCTGGACCGGCGTTGCTGCTCAGGGTTGGAATCCATTTATTACGGTGCGCTGCAGATCCAGACAGGCAATGCGGAAGTGATCGTCGCCGGGGGCATGGACAGCATGAGTCAGGCGGAACTTTACATTCCAGGCGACTTTAAATGGGGGCTTGGCGGGAAAATTCATGATAAGCACGGTTTCATGCCCAGAGGGCACGGGGCGCTCGCCCTCTGGGGAATCCCTTTCTACGACCGGATTCAACGCGCCCGGGTCATGTCCCAGCCCATTGAGCGCTACGGTGAATTGAGTTCCATGATGGTCTGGGCGGAGAGGGCGGCAAAAATCGAAAAAATCACCCGCGAAGAGGCCGATCGCTGGGCTTATCGAAGCCATCTGCGGGCTATTGCCGCGCAGGATGCCGGAAATTTCAACGAAGAGATTGTTCCTGTTCCCGTTGGCGAGGGGAAGGAAGGAGAGACCATCTTCATTAAGACGGATGAAGGACCCCGCCGGGATACAACCCTGGAAAAACTCGCGCGGCTCCGTCCCGTCTATCGGGACGGGGTCTGCACCGCGGGCAACTCCTCTTCGGAGAATGATGGCGCGGCGGTCGTTGTTCTGGCATCGGAAAAGAAGGCGAAGGCTCTGGGCGTCAAGCCCATGGCCTATTACCGCTCCTGCGCCGTGGCCGGAACGGATCCGACCCTGACCTATCCGGCCGTGCCCGCTGCGGTAAAAAAGGCCCTGGGAAAGGCCGGCCTGACGATCGATCAGATCGACCTTCTGGAGATCCAGGAGGCCTTTGCCGTCCAGGCCCTTGCCGATGCCCGACTCTGCGGACTCGGTCCAGGGGAGATCGAGGAAAAGGTCAATGTGAACGGTTCGGGCATTTCCCTTGGACATCCAATCGGCGCGACCGGAACGATGAGGTTGACCACGCTGCTTCACGAAATGAAGAGGCGAGAGGCCCAATATGGCCTGGAGACGATCTGTGGCGGAGGCGGGCAGGGGATATGCCTGATCGTGGAGAGGATATAATAAATTACAATTACCGGGAGTTCGTCTTTTTACTGAAGAAGATCATCCCCAGGCAAAGGAGAAACCCGAGCAGGGAGGCCGTGAAGGTCAGCTGGAAAGATCCCGTGTAATCCTTCAAATATCCACCGATGGTGGTACCCAGGAGCTGGCCGATCCCGTGGACCAGGGTGATCAGGCCAAAGAGCCAGGCCCTTTTTTCCTCCGCCTGGTCGCCGATGACGGTGGCGACAATTGTGACCATTCCCAAAAAGGCGCCGCCAAAGAGAAAGGTGGAAAGGCCCAGCATTGATGGCGCATGAAAGAAGAGGGGGAGCAGGACCGACAGGGAGATAATGCCGTTATTCCAGATGATTGCCGATCTGCTGCCGAAACGGTCGGCGAGGAAACCCCAAATCAAGCCGCTCAGCATACACATCCAGCCAAAGATCGCCCAGATCACCCCCGCCGTCCCTTTGGGAAGATGAAGGTCTTCAACAAGAAAGGCGACAAAATAGGTCGCGTAAATATTGTAAGCAAAGCCAAAGACAAAATAGACTAAAAACAAGATCCGCAGGGACATTCCCCGCCCCCGCTGTCCGGCAGGGGCGGTAGCGATAGCGATATGCTCTGGCGGCCCCTTCGGCAGGGGAAACCGATCATCCGGCCGTTCCCTGATGAAAATCCCACTGAGGATCAATACCAGCAGGGTGATGGCCGACATTATCATCCAGGAGACCCGCCAACCATCATCACCGAAGGAAATCAGGAGCGGCGGGATCATGAGACCCGTGATGACAATGCCGAGGCCGGTCCCCCCGGTGAGGGTTCCCAGCGCCCTGCCCATGGTCTCTTTCGGGAACCAGGACATGGGCAGGGTGGTCGTGGAGATATGCGCGCCGGCGGCGCCGGCCCCCATGATAAAGGTCAGCAAAAGAAGCAGGGAGAATGAAGCAGACTGGCCCAGGATTGCCATGGATAGGACGCTGGAAATGAGCGATACGATCAGCACCTTCTTTGGTCCATACCGGCGTGTAAAGGTCCCGCCGACATAGGAGAAAATGAGATATCCCAGCATAATCCCGCCACTCAGGAGTCCCATCCGGATGTAATTAAACCCCAGGGATTCCCTCATGGCTGGGAGCAGCATGGCATAGGCGAACCGGCCAAAACCAAGACCGGACATCTTGACAAGAACGCCGAGTGCGACTATCGCCCAGCCGTAATGTAAACGTTTCATTATTTTTCAGCAATGTCCGGTTAGCTTTTTACAGGATCCATAAATTCTCTTTATGGAGCCAATTGCAAAACTCACG
>JAXMLI010000356.1:0-7760 GCA_034368785.1 Smithellaceae bacterium
CACCCCAGCTTGCTCCTCTATGATCCGGAAATCCCCCGGAAAGATGCCTTGATCATCGATATGCAGGACGTACCAGATCTCAAGGTTACCAAATCGATCCGGCCAAATAGATTACCGAAGGAAATCTTCGATTACCTCTCCCCAAAAGAGCGGGTCACCTATTTTGTCGATTCCAGCGTTGCCTCGAAGGTGGACGGCGTCCGCTGAGACGGGGTGTTCGCACGTCTTTGACGGAGCGGGAGGAGCGCTATACCCCTCCCGCTGACCGCTTAAAAAAGGTTTCCCGCCTCATCAAAGGACAGTTCATATGGGTCGCCGAGGATTTCCAGGGCGGGATTGGCCCCGGCCTCCGCAAGGAGGGTTTCGGAGATCTCCATCAGATGGGCCTGGAGGGTGTTCTTGATCCTGCCCAGTCGGACCTCCCGGTGATCCGGGATGTTGCAGGTCTTGATCGCCGCCTGGATCGCCTCCCGGTCGTTTTTCAGGATCATGGGAATCTTGACGCTTAAGGGGACCGTGGAGGTAAGGCTGTTGGGGTAGGTATCCTCGAAACTGAATTTCTCGAAGGCCCGCCAGGTGGTGAAATCGAGGATACCCAGACCGTTGGCGTTGCCGTGGGATTCCTCGGTGATGTCGAGCGCGGCGATCCTCGTGATCCGGGGTCGCTCGCAGGAGATGAAGGGGGTGTGACTGCGACCCACCAGGTTCGTGTCGAATCCCGTTCCCGAGATGTTCTTTCCGATCTCGTCAATAATCAACACATCCATTTGATCGAAGGGGATACGGGGTTCCAGGCTCTTCGCCTGCTCTTGGAGCGCAGGCTCCGCCGCCTCGATCATTCCCGCCGGCAGGACCTCGATCCGGCAGAGGTCGTGGCAGGCGTTCTCCAGGAGAGCCACGCCGAAAAGGATCTTGCCCGTGGCGATGGCCCTCCGGCCCAGGGCCAGGATATTTTCCTCCATCCGCCCGAACCCCAGGTTATGGCAGGTGTCGGCGCCCTTCTGCTTGCCCAGGCCGATGGCCAGCATCTTCATGAGTCCGCTTTCGTAGCGGCCCCGAAACGCCACGTGGGGTTTCACCCGGTTCACGATAATGATGCCGTCCGCGGCGGCGGCAGCGGCGTCGAACCAGCAGGTGAGGCCGTTTTCGGCAAGGCCCATGCCGACCACCTCCATGGTGGCCCTGATGGGCGCGCCCATCGCCTCCGCGGAATACCCCATGCCTTCCAGCATGGCCTGCTGTCCTTCCGCGCGGGCGCCCCCGTGACTTCCCATCGCCGGGAAGAGGAAGGGGACGGCGCCTTTTTCCTTGAGCTCGCTAATCAGCAGTTTGATAATCCGCTGCTGATCCGTGATACCCCTGCTCCCGACCCCCACGGCGACGGACATGCCCGGTTTAATTCCGGACAGGACCCCCGACCCACGCAGGCGTTCCAGGAAGGCGGCCTCGATATCCGGCAGGAGCGGTCTTTCGTATCGCTGTCTGATTCTGACCAGGCGCGGCAACGGAACATCCCGCAGCAACTGGCTGACAATACCACTCCCGGAAGATATGCTTTTCATCATTGACGCCCTCGTAAAAAGTCATAAAAATGCTTGTTTCGGGACGGCTTCGTAAAAAGGCCGCAGGCAAGGCGCGCAAATCATGAGGAATGAGGCGTACTTAGAGTACGCCGCAGTGACGAGGGATGCAGCGCAACGCAGCATCCGGACTTTTTACGAAGTCGTCACCATTATTTCCTCGCTTCAACCTTTGCGAGCTGCTCGTAGAACTGGATGATCCCGCCGTGGTCGTCGCCCGCCTTGCCGTCCACCTTCAGGGCCTGCATGATCTCCATCACCTGGCTGGTCAGGGGCAGGGGAACCCCTACTTCATGCGCTGTTTCCAGGGCATTGGCCAAATCCTTGATGTGGAGTTCGATGCGGAAACCGGGCTTGAAGTTTCCCGCCAGCACCATCGGCGCCTTGGCATCAAGGACGGTGCTTCCGGCCAGGCCGCCCCGGATGGCATTGAAGATCGTCTCCGGATTCACGCCGGCCTTGGCGCCCAGGACCAGGGCCTCCGACATGGCCGCGATATTCAGGGCCACAATGATCTGGTTGGCGAGCTTCGTGGTATTCCCGGCGCCGATGTCGCCGCAAAGGACCACGGAAGAACCCATCTTGGAGAGCATATCAGCGCAACGATCGAAGATTACCTTTTTGCCCCCCACCATGATCGACAGGGTCCCCGCGATCGCCTTTGGTTCTCCGCCGCTCACCGGCGCGTCGAGCATCTCCACGCCCTTCAGCGCCGCCTGCGCCGCGACTTCCTTGGCGGCCAGGGGGGCGATGGAACTCATATCCACGATGATGCTCCCCGGCTTTGCCCCCTCCAGGACGCCGTTCTTGCCGAGGACTACTTCTTTAACGTGGGGAGAGTTCGGCAGCATGGTAATAATGACCTCGGCGCGTTGTGCCACTTCCCGAGGCGAAGCGGCTGTTTCCGCGCCGGCAGCCGCGAGCTCCGCCACCGCCGGGGCCACGATATCGTACACCACGAGCTCATAACCGGCCTTTAAAAGGTTTTTGGCCATCGGCTTCCCCATAATTCCCAATCCGATAAATCCTGTTTTCATGTCTCTTCGATCTCCTTATCTCTATAAATAGGCCGTGCCCCACGATCCCGAATCTCAGGAGTCGCGGGGCAGCAGCGGTAACTGGCGTTGAATTATGCGATAGTCTCTGGTTTATTTCAAGGTGATATTGAGGTCCTTGATAAGTTTCGCGTAGTCTGCCGAGGCCTCTTTCAGGAACCGGCCAAAGTCGGCGGCGTTCTGGTACTGGAGGGGCTGGTAAAGATCGGCCATCATCTTCTTGAATTCGGGATCATCGAAGACCTTCTTCAGCGTGGCTTCATAATAGGCAATCGCCGCGGGCGGGGTGCCGGCCGGCGCGGCGATGCCCTTGATGGAGCCCCAGTTCGCGATATTCACCCCTCCTTCCTTCATGGTGGGAAGATCGGGCAGGGCGGGATCACGCTCCGGGGTTGCCACCGCCAGCGCCCGGAAGCGACCGGCCTTGATGTGCGTGATCACCTCGGAGGGATGACCGCCGCCGATGGTCAGGTGACCGCCGGCCAGGGCCGTCACGGCCTCGGCGCCGCCGGCAAACGGAACGGTGACGATATTGATCCCGGCCGCCTTGCCTAGAGAGGTAAGGGTAATGTCCACCGAGCCGGCCCGGGTGGAGACGGCGGCGGTAAGGGGTTTATTCTCTTTTTTCGCCCAGGCGATCATTTCCGGGAGGGTTTTGAAAGGGGAAGCGGCCCCGGTTACAATCACAATGGAGTGGATCGAGAGCCTGGCCACGGGTACCAGATCCTTGAAGGTGTCATAGGGAAGCTTCTGCAGGTGGGGCATGACCATATCATGGCCGGAACCGTACCCCAGGTAAATGGTATATCCGTCCGGCTTGGACCGGACCACCCCCTCCGTGCCCGTGACGCCGCCGCCGCCCGGTTTGTTGATGACCACAAAGGGCTGGCTGGAGTATTTCGGCCAGACCTTTTCTATCGCCCGGGCCAGGAGGTCCGTGGAGCCTCCCGCGGCAAAGGGCACGATCGCGTTGATGGGTTTTGAAGGGAACTTATCCTCCTGGGCAAAGGCGCCAGGGGATATCATGGCCAAAGCTACGGCGAACACGGCAACAATCAATACTTTCTTCATACTTCCTCCTCCTCCTTCTTGTTTGATATGATTTGAATAAGTTAACCTGGAAACAACTGTTCCGTGTAAAGATTCAGTTACACGGGGAGCCAATTACGTGACGCACGGCAAAAACGGCCACGACTTCGCTAGGCCCTCCAAAAGACACCGAAAATGGCCTGTTTTGGAGACTGGAGGGACGCGCTCCGTCGCGTCCGCGGGGGTTTTGCAAGAAACTCAAGGGCAGGCAATATTCGTCCTAACTCCGCCACTCAAGACTGAATCTTTACTGTTCCGTATCTTGCCGCGGCTGCTTCGGCCGAATCAGCCTGCCTCCTGTCCGCCATTTTTCCTTTTTTTGCGCCGGGACACAAATATCTGGCTTATAACCAGCAGCGTGAGCAGGCCAATCAAGGTCCCCGAAATCGGCCTGGTTACAAAGATGGAGAAGCTCCCACCGGAAATGAGGAGGGACTGCCTCATCGACGACTCGATCATCGGGCCCAGAACAAAGGCCAGGGGGAGCGGGCCAGGCTCGAAGTTAAGTTTCCTGAGAAGGTACCCGAAGATGCCGAATCCCAGGAGGGCGTAGATATCAAAGGCCTGATTGGCGATACTGTAAGAACCGATGGCCGTAAAGAGAATCACCACCGGGGCCAGTATCCGGTAGGGCACCCGGAGGAGTTGCACCCAGATGCCCACCAGGGGCAGGTTCAGGACCAGGAGCATGACATTGCCCAGGTACATGGAGGCAATGACCCCCCAGAACACGTCCGGATACTCCTTGATGAGAAAAGGACCCGGGGTCACCCCTTTGATCAGGAGGGCGGCGAACATCATCGCGATGGCGGCGTTGCCCGGAATGCCCAGGGTCAAGAGGGGGATGAACGAAGAACTGGAAGCGGCGTTATTGGCCGATTCCGGCCCGGCAACCCCCTCGATCGCGCCCTGGCCGAATTCTTCAGGATTCTTGGCCACCCTCTTCTCCATGGCATAGGAGACGAGAGAGGAAATGACGGCGCCGCCGCCGGGGATGATGCCGATGAAGAACCCCACCGCCGTTCCCCGCAGAATCGCCATCCGGGAACGGACCCAATCCTGCATATTGGGAAAGACCTGTCCCACCTTGGTGGTGACGATCTCGGTTTTAAGGGTTTTTTCCAGATTGTAGAAGATTTCTCCCAGGCCAAAAACCCCCATCGCCAGGGTCACGAAATCAAACCCGCTTTGCAGCTCCGTAATGCCAAAGGAAAACCGGGTCTTGCCGGAAATGGGATCGAGGCCCACCGCGGCCAGGAGCAGACCGAGTACGAGGAGGATGGCGCCCTTGATGATCGAGGAACCGGAGAGCGTTACCGCCATGAGCAAACCCACGAGCGCCAGGGTGCATTTCTCGGGAGGACCGAATTTCAGGGCGAACTCGGCAATAGGGGGTGCGAAGAGGGTGAGGCCGATGACCGCCACCGTGCCCGCAATGAAGGACCCGATCGCGGCAATGCCCAGGGCGGCGCCCGCCCGGCCCTTCTGGGCCATTTTATATCCATCGATGCAGGTTACGACCGAGGCCGCCTCGCCGGGAAGGTTCAGGAGGATCGAGGTGGTCGAGCCGCCGTACATGGAACCGTAGTAAATGCCCGCCATGAGGATGATGGCCGTTACGGGCGATGCGATCGCATAGGCCGTGGGCAGGAGCATGGCGATCGTGGCCGCCGGCCCCAGGCCGGGCAGGACCCCCACCGCGGTCCCCAAGAGACAGCCCAGGAAGGCGAACAGGATATTCGTCGGGGTTAGGGCAACATAGAATCCACCAATAAGTCCGTCAAAAATTTCCATAGATCATCCCTTATGAAAACCATTCACCCGAAGGCAGATGAATCTTAAGCAGCAGCCTGAAGATCGTGTACATGGCCCCGGCGGTCAGGACCGTGATGAGGAGGCTCATGAGCCATTTCTCCTTTTCCACGATCAGCTGCCAGGCGAGCATGAACAGGGCGGTCGCGAGCAGGAAGCCCGCCCTCTCGATGAGAATGGCGAACAGGAGGATCACCAGAAAGCCCCAGAGGTGCTTTCTGGACTGAAACTCGGGAGGGGACGCTTCCCCCGCGGCGGAACCTTCCAGACCAGCGTCCGACGCCAAGCCATGAATATTAGTGAAACGCAGGGATTTTGCGAACCAGCAGGCGCCCAGGATCAGGAGGGCGATTCCCATCAGGAACGGGAGGAAGCCCGCGTCGGGGGAAATCATCATGCCAATCCGCAGAACGTAATGGGAGTAGAGGGTTACGAAGGCCCCCAGCGCGATAACAACAGCGGCAGCGGCCATTTCCATCTTTTGCAGAGGATCATGTCTGTTCATTAGACGGGGACCTCTCTTTCGTTGATTGGGATGGAACGGTACAATAATTGTATTTTATTGTCAATAATTATTTGACAACAATAAATACATTTAGTATACATTGCGCCATGGACAAACAAGGCGTTTACGAAGACATCAAGCAAAAGATCATGGAAGAGAAGCTCTTGCCCGGTCAGTGGCTCGTAGAGCGGGAACTCTGCGAATCCTACGGCCTGAGCCGCACCCCGATCAGGGAGATTCTCTGGCGGCTCTGTAATGACGGCCTGCTCCACCAGGAATCAAACCGGGGATTTACGGTGAACCGGCTGAATCTGGATCAGATTCTCGACGTGTTCCAGATGAGGGAGGCCGTGGAAGGGATGGCGGCCAGGCTGGCCAGCTCCAAAGGAGGCAATGCCTTCATGGCAAAGCTTCAGGCGCTTAATAATCAACTCCGCGAAGTGGACATTGAGCAAAATGCCTTTGCCGGGGTCCTGCTGGGCCGGGAGCTTCACAACGCCATTGTGGCGGCGGCCGGGAACGGTCTCATGTCCGACATGTATCAAAAGCTCATGAGCCTGACCATTCTCACGAGCAACCTTACCAGGAAATCCACTGAAATCGAAAGGGCCTCCCGGGATGCCCACCTGGAACTCATCGACGCCCTGCTCAAGCGGGATGAAGACCGGAGCGAGCGGGTCATGAGGGAGCATCTGCGGGATACCTGCCGGGTTTTGGTGGCGCAATTCTACCCGGGAATGCTGGACGCAAAACATGTTACTACTCAGGTAGACAGACTGTAGGAATGCCTCAGGCGAGATCACTTACATGTTTTGTTACTTCAACCTTCAGCTTAAACAACCTGAGTAGCTACCAAAACATAACAAACAGGATTGACGGAAAGGAAAGAGGGATCGACATGGACATGAGACAGCTCAGGGAAGGCAAGAAAAAAGTTGGCACCATGGTCAGAATGGTGAGGAATCCCGCCTCGGCGTGGATGGCCCATCAGGCGGGTCTGGATTTCATCATGCTCGATCTGGAGCATGGCCCATTCAACATGGAAACGGTGGAGGATGTCTTCAAGGTGGGCCGCGCACTCCACCTGGGCTGCCTGGTACGGGTGCCGGAACTCTCGAAGGCCTATGTTTCCCGGATCATGGATGCCGGCGCCACGGGGGTGATGGCACCCATGCTGGAGACGAAAGAGCAGGCGGAGCGCCTCGTTTACTGGTCCAAATATACACCCCTGGGAAACCGCGGCTACGGCGGTATCGGCGGCCATACCAATTTTCAGGCGATTCCGCTGGGAGATACAACGGCATTCCTGGTCAACGCCAATGAAGAGACGATCTCGATCGCCCAGATCGAAACGGCGCTGGCGATCGAGAACATCGATGAGATCGCCTCCGTCCCCGGTCTGGACGCCCTCTTGATTGGGCCGAACGATCTGGCCATTTCTCTCGGATGCGCCGGTGATCTCCTGGGACCGGTCCTTGATGCCGCCATCGGAAAGGTGGCCGCGGCGACCCGTAAGCATGGGAAGATCTTCGGAATGCACGCCCCGGAAGCGCTCTTGGATCGCTGGATTCCCAAAGGCTGCAACCTGATCATGAGCAATCTTGATGCGAACATCCTCCTGGCCGGGATGAAGGCGATCAGCGGCAAGTACAAGGATTGACGACTTCGTAAAAAGCGACCCACGCCGCTCGGCGGCCCCACATCGGCAAGTAACTTGCC
>JAXMLI010000357.1:0-5047 GCA_034368785.1 Smithellaceae bacterium
GGATGATTTGGAGGAAGAAAATCCGACACAGAATGGAAGTTAAGGGAGATGCAAAAAGCTGGACAGTTTGCGAAGTCGTCAAGACGGGTTGTGAAATTTGAGAGTTGCAATAGGGGGGTAAATGATATAGGGGTTACGGGCAGATAAAGCCAGGATATGAGGTGAACCGAACAACATGGATATGGACCTCCAGTCGTTTGTCAGGGAAGTACAGAACAAATATGAGAAGAAGCTGATCGAAAGGGAAATGGAGGTCATTGCCTACTGGAAGGAGCAGCTGGACCGGCTTGCCGTAATGAAACCCGAAGGGGTGGCATCGTTGCAGACGCATATAAGAAAGCTCTCGGAAATGATGGCAAACAGGATCACGACCTTAAAAAAGAAATGATATGAAGGATCTGGTTAATTTTTTATTTGAGGCGGGGATGCTCAAAAAGACGCCCCGGTCGGGGTTTCAGTTTCTCGGCTCCGGCTCTGAATCCGTGGCGGAGCATATCTTGATGACGGTTTTCATTGGCTACACCCTTTGCAAATTGGCCGGGGAAGCGGATGAATTGAAGGTGCTCAAGCTCTGTCTCCTCCATGATCTGCCCGAGGCCAGAACCGGCGATATGAACTATGTAAACAAGAAGTACGTGATCGTCGATGAGGACAAGGCTGTTAATGAGATGACTGAGCCTCTATTTTTCGGGGAAGACATCAGGCAGACAATCGGGGAATTCAATAATAACGAGACCCTGGAGTCAAAGATTGCCCGGGACGCCGATCAGCTTTCTTTGATCTTGCAGCTTAAGGAATGTGGAGACCTGGGGAATTCCTACAGCAAGGAGTGGATCAGTTTCGCCCTGCGGCGTCTCTGTACGCCCATCGCGAAGGAAATGGCCCAAACCATTCTGGAAACAGATTCCGCGGAGTGGTGGTTTAAGGATAAAAGCGACTGGTGGGTGAATGGTTCCAGCAGCAGCTGATACCGATGATGCCGGTGACCGCAACAGGCCTTCGGGAGAGGGGATGGCTTGGGATAAGCTAGCCGCTCTTGCCCCGGGAGATGTTTGTACGCGCGCCCTGGTGGACTTCGATGAGAGGTCGGGGCGATACATCGTATCCTCTTTTGGCCGCAGGTTCGGGGTGGACTGCCGCACAAGGAAGGTGCGGGAAGAGACCGCGCCCAACCGGAATCCCCTTCCCCTGGCAGATGAATTATTCAACCTTTCCGTCCTGTGGTATCTTCTGCGGGCGCAAGATATCCCTTTATCCGGGAAACTGGTTAAGCCGGCAAATATGGCGGGCGGCGACATCTTCTGGAAAGGGTCTCACGCCCTGCCGCTGAAGAGCCTGGCGGAGCGGTTCGGCGCCTCCCCGGAGGAATTTATCTCCCGGGCAATGCTTCTCGCCGGCCGGCCTGAGTCCTATGGTGACGCGGCGGCGCGATTTTACCCGCTTCCTCGCGTTCCGGTGCTGCTCCTGCTCTGGGCCGGCGACGTGGAATTCCCCGCCCGGGCGGAGATCATGTTTGACTCGACCTGCGTAGAGCAGGCCCCCCTGGATATAATATGGTCCGTGGCGATGATGACCATATTGCTGATGCTGAAGGCTGGAGACTGAAGGCCGGCGGTTGAAGGCTTTTGGGGAGGGTTTTCTTCCTCCCCCTTCAAGGAGGAGGTCAGGAGGGGGATGGGGTTTTAGTCCTTCCCTTTTGTAGATGGACTCAAAATCGGGATGGAAGGCTTTAAAGCACCTCAGCCTTCAGACTGAACACAATGATAGGTAGTTTTGCGGGAGAGCAGGAATGGCAACAAAGAAAACGCTGAGGAACATGGATTTCAAACAAAAGAAAACCAGGAAGACCAAGAAAAGACTGCATTGGATCATCATTGGAATTTTCGGGATCGGTCTTTTGTTCATTTTTTTTGTAATGTTTTTCGACTATGTATTCAAGGCCGGAGACGGGACGGAAAGTCAGGCGAGAAAAAGGGTGAAGATGGCCGTCACCGTCTATTTTTCCGATGCCAATGAAAGGTTCCTGGTGGGTGAAAAGAGATACATCCCGAAGGTTGAAGGGCCAAGGGATCAGGCCATGGAAATTGTAAAGGCGCTGCTCGATGGCTCCAAGACGGGTCTGGTCAACAGTTTCCCCCGGGGGGTGCCGCTTAGGGATGTGTCTGTATCGGATGACACGGCGATTGTCAATCTGGGGAAGGATCTGGTTAAGTTGCATCCCGGTGGAAGCGCCAGCGAAATGGCCACGATTTACTCTCTGACCAATTCACTGATCGCCAATATCCCGTCGATCGGGAAAGTGAAGCTGATCGTTGAGGGCAAGGAGATAGAATCCATCAGGGGGCATATGGATGCCCGGCAGCCCTTTGCCTTCAACAAGGAATTTATCGCGCCCGTGGCGAAGGCGGAAAAGAAGAACTGAGATGTTAAGCTCCGGAGACAATAATTAAAATGGCCGGCAAGTCAAAAATAGCCAGGATGAGGAATATCGGTGTTACGGCCCACATTGATGCCGGCAAGACCACTGTCACCGAGAGGATCCTTTTCTATACGGGGAAATCCTACAAGATGGGAGAGGTCCATGACGGCCAGGCCGTGATGGACTGGATGCCGCAGGAGCAGGAACGGGGGATCACCATAACCTCGGCGGTGACAACTTGCGACTGGGCCAATCATGAGATTCACATCATTGACACCCCGGGCCATGTGGATTTTACCATCGAAGTGGAAAGAAGCCTGCGGGCGCTCGACGGGGCGCTGGTGGTATTCTGCGCCGTGGGCGGCGTTCAGCCCCAGTCCGAGACGGTCTGGCACCAGGCCGACAAGTACTGTGTGCCGAAAATCGCCTTCATCAACAAGATGGACCGCGTAGGCGCCGACTATTTTGGCACGATTGAAACCATGCGGGCGCGGTTCAACTCCGTTCCCCTGCCTGTCCAGATTCCTTGGGGTCAGGAAGAAGATTTCCAGGGCGTGATCGATTTGATCAGGGAAAAACTGATTACCTGGGAGGGCGACACGCTGGGGTCTTCGTATCAGCAGAGCGAAATACCGCCAAAGATGCGCGAGGAGGCGATGGAAAGCCGGGCCAGGATGCTTGAGGCGCTCGCCGAGTATGACGACAACCTGGCCGAAAAATATCTTGACGGGGGGGAGATATCGGAGGCCGAGATCGTCAAGGTCATCCGGGAGGCAACCATCTCCCTGAAGATTGTGCCCGTCATGTGTGGGGCCGCGCTCCGGAACAAGGGCATCCAGCCGGTCCTGGACGCGATAGTGGATTACCTTCCCTCCCCGGAGGATGTTCCCCCGGTGACGGGAATCAATCCGGTCACGAAAGAAATAGAGGAAAGGAAAAGCTCCGACAAGGCCCCCCTGGCCGCCCTGGTGTTCAAGGTAATGCAGGACGAGGGCCGGAAAATGACCTATCTCCGGATCTATTCCGGCCAGATAACCGCCGGCGAAGATCTGTTCATTCCGGGCAAGGGCCGGAAGGAAAAGGCCTCCCGTCTTTTGAAAATGCACGCCAACAAGAGAGAGCGGATAGAGCGCGCGGGGGCGGGTGAAATCGTGGCGGCCATGGGTTTGCGCGATGCGACAACCGGGGATACCGTCTGCGATGAACAATATCCAATCCTGCTCGAGCCTATTGAATTTCATGAACCGGTGATCAGCCAGGCCATTGAGCCGAAAACCACCGCGGATCAGGAGAAACTCACCCTCGCCCTGCAGAAATTAATGGACGAAGACCCCACGGTCAAGGTGAAGTACGATGATGAAGCCGCTCAAACGGTGATCTCCGGCATGGGGGAGCTGCACCTGGAGATCCTGCTGGACAGGCTCTACCGTGAATTTAACGTCCATGTGAATATGGGCCGGCCAAGGGTGGTTTACCGGGAAACGATCCAAAAGGGCGTTGAAACGGAGGGCGCGTTTGAAAAGGAACTGGGCGACAGGAAACATTACGGACATGTCCTGTTGCGGCTGGAACCCAGGCCGGTGGGCAGCGGCAATGAGATCGCGCTTGCCTTGCCGGAAGGGGCTTCAACCCTCCCGGCAGAGTTTTATCCGGCGATCGAGTCGGGAATCAGGGAATCCATGTTCAGCGGCGTCTTGAGCGGCTATCCGGTGGTTGATGTGGGGGTTGCCGTGATTGGCGGTACTTATCGCGAGGGAGAATCTTCATTTCTGGGTTATAAAATGGCGGCCTCACTGGCCTTCAAGGAGGGGTCACAGCGGGCAACCCCGGTCCTCCTGGAACCGATTATGATGGTGGATATTATTACGCCCAAGGAATTCATGGGGGAGCTGATCGGGGATATCAACTCTCGCCGGGGGGAGATACAGGCCGTGACCCCCAAGGGTTCCATCAGCGAGATCAGGGCCAGGGTGCCCCTCCGTTCCATGTTCGGTTATTCCACGGACCTGCGTTCCCTGACGCAGGGCCGGGCTACCTTTACGATGCAGTTTCTGGCCTATGACAAGGCCTGACGGCCATATCGATTGCGGATTCCTTACCAGAAAAAGATTGTAACTGCTCAGGTAGGTAGACTGTAGGCGTTTAGACTGCAAGAACGGACCAGGCGAGACCATTGACCATAGGTCAGGCGGGACGCCTGACCTATTTTGTTACTTCGGCCTACAGCCTTAACAACCTGAGTAGTTACAAAAGACTAAACCATGCAGAACAGGAACGCCATTACATGACAGAACTTTCAAATGACACCAGGCCTGCGGCGGCGCTGCCGCTTCTGGACAAGGACAAGCTGCTCAAGAGCATCTTCAAGATAAGCGCCTTCCTCACAGCGCCCTCCAATGTTGATGAGATACTCGGGAAAATCCTGGACGAGGTGGTAGATACCATCGGTTTTGATCGGGGCATCATTCGCCTTTTTGATGAGACCAAACAGTATCTCGAAACGAAGGTTGTGAAGAACTACGGCCCTGCAGAGGCAAATCGGGCCTTTTCGGTGGCCCTGAATATGAACGAGCATGTCTGTATCGCCACGAGGGTGGCAAGAACAGGCGTACCCATCGCCGTCGAGGA
>JAXMLI010000358.1:0-5640 GCA_034368785.1 Smithellaceae bacterium
GTAAAGACGGCCCCGACGGAGCGTGGCCCTCCAAAAGGCATGGAAAACGGCAATGTTTGGAGAGTGGAGGGACGCGCTCCGTCGCGTCCGCAGGAGTTTTGCAATTGGCTCGATGTTTCAATTGACAGGCCAGGGGGGTTATTCTATTTAGTTCCTCAATTATGGCTGAGCAAACAAATCAAGGAAACAGGTTCAGGATTGAATACAAACATTGTTAAATCTTGAGAATCCCCGGCAGATGCCCTGGTCGCTGAAAAGAAAATATCAGGAGATCCTCTCCCGGGAAAAGGGGTTGCCTGTCAGGTCCGGATCGGCAGAGATAAATATTTGTCTTGCCTATCCCAATTTCTACCGGACGGGCATGTCAAACCTCGGCTTCCAGACGGTCTACAACCTCTTTAACAGCCAACCAGGCGTCTGCTGCGAGCGTGTCTTCCTGCCGGACCCTCCGGATGAGGAAAAACTTCTCCGGGGAGGCGCCCCCCTCTGTTCCCTTGAGTCCCATCGTGCCCTCAGCGATTTCGACATCCTGGCCTTTTCCATTTCTTTCGAGGGGGATTATTCCAATATTCTCAAGATCCTCAGGATGGGACATATCTCCCTCGAGAGGGAGGATCGCCTCGAGACTGAACCCCTGATCCTGGGCGGCGGTGTGGCCGTCACGTTGAACCCGGAGCCGCTCGGCAATTTTTTCGACCTTTTCCTGATCGGAGAAGGGGAGGAACTGATACCGGAATTCATCGCCCTTTACCGTCAATGTAATCCGGGGCCTTCGGCCCGTAATGACACCCGCGAGGGGAGATGTTCCCGGAGGGATTTACTCATTACCCTCCAGCGGGAGGTGGAAGGGGTATATGTGCCGGGCTTTTATGGACCAGACCAGAATAATCCCCTCCGTATGGTTCCACTCCAACCGGGTATGCCTGCCAGGATCAGAAGAAGATGGCTCTCCGATCCCGACAGCCACATCACCGAAGAATGCATCCACCCCGCCGAGGCGGAGTTCGGCGATATGTATCTCCTGGAGGTAAACCGCGGTTGCGGCAGGGGTTGCCGATTCTGCGCCGCAGGTTACTTGTACCGTCCGGTTCGTTTTCGCTCCCGCGAGGTTCTCGCGGATTCCCTGGCCAGGGGGGCGAGGACGAAAGGGAAGGTGGGGCTGATCGGCACCGCGGTTTCGGATCATCCCGAATTGGTTTCCATCTGCCGGGACATCCTCCGGGAGGGTGGAAAACTGGGCATCGGCTCCCTCCGGATGGACAGGGTGAGCGCTGAGATCCTGCAAATCCTCAAGACCGGCGGCGTGGAGACCATCGCCCTGGCTCCGGAGGCGGGAACCGAGCGCCTGCGGGCCGTGATCAAGAAAGGCATAACCGAAGAAGATATCCGCCGGGCGGTGGAGCTCTTGATCGATCAGGCTATTCTGAATGTCCGCCTGTATTTCATGATTGGTCTTCCCACGGAGACGGACGAGGATATCCAGGGGATAATTGAACTCACCAGAAAGATAAAACTCTGGGCCCGGGATTTTTCCGGCGGGAAGAGGGGATTCAAAAGGATTACCCTCAGTGTCAACCAGTTCATCCCCAAGCCCTCCACCCCTTTCCAGTGGCAACCCCTGGAGAATATTTCCCTCGTGAAGAAAAAACTGAAAATTATCAACCAGGCGCTCAGGCGGGAGCCGACAATTGAGATCAACCATGACCTGCCCAAATGGAATTATATCCAGGCCCTGCTTTCCGTGGGGGATCGGCAGGTGGGCGCGTTGCTCCTGGCGGTGGACCGACTGCGGGGAGGCTGGCCCCAGGCCATCAAGGAAAGCAGCCTGAATCCGGACGACTATGTTTACCGGTTAAAGTCCTATGAAGAAACCCTGCCCTGGGAAATTATCGATCACGGTACCGCACGAGAGTATCTTGTCCGGGAGTGTGAGAAGGCCCTTGCGTGATTGCCGATTGGCAATGTCTGGCTTTTTGCGCCATCCATAAATACTGGTTCGGGTTTTATTCCGCCCCCGTCAAAGGGGGCATTGGCACGGGCACTGCGTAGTTCCTCCCCCTTCAAGGGGGGGGTTAGGAGGGGGATGGGGTTTTGGTTTCGGCGCGGCTGTTTGACCCCATCCCCACCCCGACCCTCCCCTTGAAGGGGAGGGAGACCGGGGTTTTAGGCCTCCCCTTCAAGGAGATGGAGAAGGCCCCGCAAAGACGCGCCTCGGGAATGGAACAGGGGCGCGCGCTGATCATGCCGGCTTGTGTGGTCTGTTGTGACGGATGTCGTTTCCCTTGACCATAAAGATCACCATTTCCGCGATATTGGTGGCGTGGTCGGCGATCCGCTCCAGGCACTTGGAGATGTAGTTGATCTTGATGGCGCGGGAGATGGTTTCGGGGGACTCCATCATGAAGGTCAATAGTTCCCGGTGTATCTGCTCGTTCAGGTCGTCCACGAACTGATCGTCCTGGCAGACCTTGAGGGCCAGCGCATCATCGCCCCGCACAAAGGCGTCGAGGGCTTCCTTGACCATGACTTCCGTCCATTGGGCGATCCGCGGCAGGTCGATGTAGGGTTTTAGCGGCGGTTCCCGATTGAGTTCAATGGCCCGCTTGGCGATCGCGGCGCACTGGTCGCCGATCCGCTCCAGGTCGGTAACGATCTTCACCGCCAGGGTGATGAACCGGAGATCGCGGGCCGCCGGTTGGCGTCGGGCGAGGACATGGAGGCACTTTCCGTCGATCTCCACCTCGAGACGGTTGATTTCGTGGTCAAAGGCGATGGTTTGCTCGGCCAGCCCCGAATCCCGCTCCACCAGGGCCTTCATGGCGTCTGCGATCATCACCTCGACCTTATCCCCCATTTCCAGGAGTTTCTGGCGGATCTCGTTCAGCTCCAGATCGTACTGCTTGACGATATGTTCGCGTTCCATGTTCAACCTCTTCCATTATTTGGTGGCCGGGAGTTTACCAAAGATAATCCACTGAAGCAAGGTCGTAAGTTCAGGAGATATGGCCGCCTTTCAGGGAATCCCTGAGGAGTTGAATCGGATGGGTTACCGGCAGGCCCGTGAGATGATGGATCTGCATCCGGCAACCCTCGCAATCGGACAGCACCAAATCGGGATTAATGTCCCTGATGGCCAGGGCCAGGTCCGCGCCGATGGCCTGAGAGATGTCGTATTTCTCCTTTTTGAAACCGAAGGCCCCGGCCAGACCGCAGCAGTCCGCCTTGATCAGCTCGACCTCCAATTGCGGGATCAGCCGGAGAAATTCCAGCGCCGGCAGGGAGATATCGAGCGCCCGGAGATGGCAGGGGGCGAAATAGGCCACCTTTCCGGGCAGGGGGGAAAGCCTTTCCGCCAGGGTCTTTCCTTGGGCTTCCTTGTTTAAAAACTCGAAGAGATCGAAGATGCGGGCGGCAACCTCGCCTGCGCCGGGCAGGGCCAGGAACCGGCCATATTCATGACGGATCATGAGCCCGCAGCTGGACGAGGAAAAGATGATGTCCATCCCCTGGCCGATCACCCCCTGGAAGGAACTGATGTTGGTCGTTCCGAGCTTGATCGCCCCGGGAAAGTCGCCGTTTCCCAGGCGGGGAATCCCGCAGCAGTCCTGGGGAGGGATGACCACCTCCCATCCGAGGGCCTCGAGGACCTCGACCACGGCCTTGCCCACGTCCACATCATGCACGTTGGTGTAGCAGCCGTAAAAATAGGCGACCTTCCTTCCTTTCAAGGATTGGCGGCGGCGGAACCATTGCCGAAAGGAGGGATACTCGTAGCGGGGCAGCTCCCTTCGCTGGTCAATTCCGAGAAACCTGTCCAGCAGCCAGCGCAAGGGACGGCTCTTGAGCAGGGGATTAACCAGGGCCGCCAGGCGGGAGGCGAGAGGATCGAACCGGTGGAGGTGGGTGAGGAGCCAGTCCCGGAAGCTCCTCCCCTTTTCATCGAGGTACTTGGCCTTGGCCAGGAGGTTCATTTCCGAAATACCCACACCGGAAGAGCAGACGGTTTCGCAGAGATGGCAGCCGATGCACAGCTCGGTCCAGTCATCCACGGAGGCATCCTTGGGATTGCGGAAACGCTCGGCGCCGGGACCGGCCTGCTTCGGGCCGGGAAAGGCGGGCGATACCCGGGAAACGGGGCAGATGGCCATGCAGGTGGCGCAGCGGATGCAGATGTCGGGATTGCCTTTCGTGGTTTCCAAGTTCAGCAACCCCCAGTCCATTTGGCGGCGGCGTAACCGGTGGCAAGGGCGACGCCTTCCC
The DNA here is from genome assembly GCA_034368785.1 of Smithellaceae bacterium. Classification (GTDB taxonomy): domain Bacteria; phylum Desulfobacterota; class Syntrophia; order Syntrophales; family CAMTWB01; genus CAMTWB01. Next base: position 4,261 of record JAXMLI010000358.1, read on the forward strand.
GGGATAGCTCCTCTGTCGAGTCGTGATGGGTCAGGATGGAGCCGGCCACGCGGAGATTCTCGATCAAAAGGTTTCCTCCCTGATCCACTGGCCTTAGCTCGTGATCCGTCAGCACCCCCGCCCCGTGGATCGGGTGCGGCCCGGCGGCGAAGAAACGCCGCTGGAACCAGTCTCTGCGGGCCGGGGGCTGGAGGATCGGCAGATCAAAGATGGGTTCATAAATCCTGTTTTCGTCCGTCTGGAGACCGCCGCTGAAGAAACGGCCCGTGGCGAGGATGAAATTATCTGCCGTATAGGTCCTCGTGAGCGGCGACTGGGCGACGTTAATGCCCAGACATCTTTTCCCCTGCCGCAGGGAAGATTCGACCGCGTGCCCCTGGATGATGGACACCCCCCGCATGGTGAGATATTCCTTGAAACGATGAAATATCCTCATCCCGGGAATCGAAGGCGGCAGGATGGGTATTTCGAAGACCTGGCAACCGGTTTCTGTCCTGATAATTTCCAGGGCGCGGCTGGACGAACGGAATCCCAGGAGGGCGGGCAGACCGATAGAAGCCTCCCCGGCGATGCGCTTCTTGATGAGGCCGGCAAAATCCCCGCAGAAGGACGGATCGTCCATCAGGCTGGCCAGTCCGGCGGCGTTGGTGACATTTCCCTTTTCCCGGGGGATGGCCACGGTGATTCCCCGGCACTTGAGGTGATGGGCGACATATTCGGCATGAAAGTCTTTAAACCCCTCGATGCCCACGATCAGGGTCTTTTCCATGTCGGCCAAAGCGCCGGCCAGGAAACTTTCCGGCAGGAGATAGGTAGTACGCATGGTACCCGCGCCGGTCGGGATGAGGCTGTTTTTCCCTTCCCGGGAGGCAAAACTATAGGGGGGGGGGAAGAGGGCGGTAAAGGAGGCGAGGGATGCCTCCAGATTATCCCATCCCGCCTTGGCGTAGGGATGATGAGGTTGTTCTCTTACCCACCGAGTAACAGACTCTTTGATGGTCATATCCCCGCCCGCGGCCAGCACGTCTATACTGTTGGTGAAGATACAGAGGGAGCCTGTGCCCCTCCCCACCAGGAGGACCTTTCTGCCCTCCTCGACGGCGGTTCTGGCGGCCATGAGCCCGGTGAGGCCAAGGCCGATGATGATCAGATCAAAGTGCATTTGTCCGGTAAATCCCTTTCTGCTGTACGAGATGGCGTAAGGCTGTTGGTCACGGAGTTTTATGCCAAATGCCTTAAACCTTCAGGATTAGCGAATTCGTAAAAAGCGACCCACGCCGCCCGGCGGCCCCACATTGACGAGTAACTTGCCTTTGAATTTTGGAGGGCCACGCTCCGTCGTGGCCGCAAAAGCTTTGCCGGTGGCAATATTACTGCGGA
>JAXMLI010000359.1:0-3855 GCA_034368785.1 Smithellaceae bacterium
GAAATCCATTCCCTCGCCTATGAAGACGCCGCTAAAATTCTCCGGCAGCTCAGAAGCATGGGCGTCCGCATGGTTGTTTTCGAAGGAGGCGAACCACTCCTCTGGCGGGATGGAAAACACACGATTTCCGATCTCATCGAAGAGGCGAAGCAACTCTTCTTTTCCGTGGCCGTCACCACCAATGGAACCATCCCCCTGGATGTGCCGGCGGATATCATCTGGGTCTCTATCGATGGTCTGGACGGATCGCAGGATCGCTTAAGAAGTGACTCCCGGCAGGCAGTCTGGGATAACCTCGGCAAAACAAATCATGCCAGGGTTTTTGTCCATTTTACCCTGAACAGGGAAAACTGGCGCGAGCTTGAACCACTAACGGACAGGCTCTGTTCACTACCAGCCTTCAAGGGTTTGACGGTACAGCTGTTCTATCCCTATCGTCAGGGGGAAACCCCCCTTACCCTCGCCAATCCGGAGAGGCAGATGGCCATTGATGAGGTTATCCGGCTAAAAAAAAGGGGGGCGCCGATCCTTAATTCCATCGGCGTCTTAAGAAAAATGATCGAAAACCGCTGGACCTGTCATGAGGATATCCTGGTCAACATCGATCCTGATGGAACGATAACGCAGGGCTGTTACGCCCTGAGCCGGGGCAGCGCCTCATACTGTGACGAATGCGGCTTTACGCCCGTGGCGGAGGCGTCTGGGGCGGTGGACCTTAACCCGGGCTCACTCCTTGCGGGCTGGCGGATATTTGTAAAGTAAACAATTTTTTACGAGGCCGTCAGTTTTGACGAAGGCCTCAATCCCTGAGCAGCATGGTCACGGGATCCAGGAAGAGCTTTCCGGTCGGGCTTGCGCCGACCAGGGAGTTGAGCGAAATCGTCGCACCCTCCTGTTTTATTTGCCATACCAGAGAAAACAGATCAACCAGAGACCCAAAGCCGGGGGGCATTCCGTCTGGCATTGGCTCTTCGTGACGGTGGGCATGGACGGTAAACCATATCTTCAGCGAGTGCCTTTTGGCCAGACTCTGCAATTCCAGGAGCATGTCTCGAGTGGATTTTTCAAAATGAAGTCCATCCACAATGATCAACTCGGGGGAAAATATCTTCTGTTCGATCAGTTCGGCGAGTCTCTCTTCCAGTCTGGGGACGGTAAAGCGATCGGCCTGGAAAATCATGATGAACCTGTGCAGAAGAACCTTCCCCCATCGTGCCGTTGCCTGCGAGAGTTCCTGTCCGACCAGATGCTGAAACACTTCTCTGTACCACAAATCCACCTTTTTCAGCGGATCATCCATGCTGATATGAAGGACATGCCTGCCGTTTACTATCTCGGTCAGGGCCAGTTGCACCAGCAAGGCCGTTTTTCCGACGCCGGCATGGGCGATTACGGCCCCGAAACCCCCTCGGGGAATCTCCCTGTCCCATTGAGTTGCCACGTTGTCTAAAATCTTCTGTCCAGCGGTCGCTGTATCTTCCATTTCTATTATCCTATCATTAGGGTTCCGGGGACACGTTCCGATCCCTGCGGGCTTCCGGAACATGTCCCCGAGGTAAACGATACCTCAGGCGGCACTTTTCTTTCTGGCTGCCGCCTCTTCCGCGATCTTCTCCGCAATCGAAGCGGGAACCTGCCGGTATTGCGAAAATTCCATCGTGAATTGGGCCTTTCCCTGCGTGGCTGACCTCAGAACCGTGGAAAATCCGAACATGTCCGCCAAGGGGACCTGGGCCTCGATGACACAATGGGCGCCCTCATCCTGGGCGCCCAGGATCATGCCGCGCCGCTGATTGAGCAATCCCATGACTGGCCCTTGAAATTCGCTGGCCGTTTCAACTTCAACTTTCATGATTGGTTCAAGAACCACTGGTTTGGCCTTCAGGTAGCCTTCCTTGAAGGCGCCCCTTGCCGCCGCCTGAAAGGCCATTTCGGAGGAATCTACCGCATGGGAAGCCCCATCGTTGATCACCACCTTCACACCGGTGATGGGATACTCCAATTTAGGACCCTTGGCAAGGGATTGGAGGAAACCCTTTTCGCAGGCGCTGATGAACTGGGTCGGAATTGAACCGCCCGTAACGGCGTTTTCAAAGATATATTCTTCGGGGGTTGGCTCCAGGTAGCCGGCAACCCGTCCGTACTGCCCGGCGCCGCCAGTCTGTTTCTTATGGGTATAGTTGAATTCCGCCCGCTGGGTAATCGTCTCCCGATAGGCCACGCGGGGAGAACCGGTCTTAACTTCCACCCCGTATTCCCGGCGCATCCGCTCGACATATACCTCGAGGTGCAGTTCTCCCATCCCCTCAATAATCGTTTCATTGGTTTCCGGGTCCACATGGGCCTTGAAGGTGGGATCTTCCCTGGTGAAGCGTCCCAGGGCCTTGGACATATTGATCTGGGCCTTGCTATCCGGGACGGAAATCGCCAGAGAAATGACCGGAGACGGCACAAACATGGAGGTCATGGCCAGGTTCAATCCCGGTGAAACGAAAGTGTCGCCCGAAGAGCACTCGATGCCAAAGAGGGCGCCGATAGATCCGGCCGGTATGGCGTCAATATCCTCCATCTGGTCGGCGTGCATCCGTACCAGCCTGCCGATTTTTACCTTTTTTCCATTGCGGGAATTCACGATGGTTGCCCCCTTGGCAAGGGTACCCTGGTAAACCCGGATATAGGTCAACTGCCCATATTTGCCATCTTCAAGTTTAAAAGCCAGCGACACTATCTCCTTCGCGGGATCACTGACCAGGAGAACCGGCCTTTCCCCCTCGTTAAGGTTCAGCGCTTCATTTTGAACCTCGGAAGGGGCAGGCAAGTAGTTGTTAATCCCATCAAGCAACAGCTGAACTCCCTTGTTCTTATAGGCCGATCCAAGAAGGACCGGGGTCATGAGACGGCGAATGGTGCCTTGCCTGATGGCAGCGAGTATCATTTCGTGGGAAATTTCTCTTTCCTCGAGGATCGCCTCCGTAAGTTCGTCCGAGAACATGGAAGCGGCGTCAATCATCTCTTCCCTCTTCTGCTTCGCCTCATCAACGAGTTGGGGCGGAATCTCCTCATAGCGAAGGTTTTCGCCATTCTCACCATCAAAATAGACGGCCTTCATGGCAATCAAATCCACCACCCCGCGGAAATCATTCTCCAGACCGATAGGCAATTCCAGGGCGACCGCGTTATGGCCAAGCTTCGTATTGAGCTGGGAGATGACCCGGAGGGGATTTGCCCCGCTGCGATCGCACTTATTGATAAAGGCAATACAGGGGACCTTGTATCTCTTCATCTGCAGATCCACGGTAATAGACTGGGACTGCACCCCGCCTACGGCGCAAAGGACCAGGACGGCGCCATCGAGGACGCGGAGGGAACGCTCAACCTCGATGGTAAAATCCACATGCCCCGGGGTGTCGATAATGTTCACATGGTGATCATTCCACTGACAATAGGTCGCCGCCGAGGCAATGGTAATCCCTCTTTCCCTCTCCAGCTCCATCGAATCCATGGTGGCCCCGACGCCATCTTTCCCCTTCACATCATGAATGGCGTGGATGCGCTTGGTGTAAAAAAGAATCCTCTCCGTCAGGGTCGTCTTCCCGGAATCGATATGCGCGCTGATGCCAATATTCCTTACCTTGTCGATGCTGTTCTTCATCATTTTCCTGTTTCCCACTCTTGTCTTATTGTCACCAAAATTGCCCATTAAAAAACAAAAAACCCCACATTGGTGAGACCAACTAGGGGATTTACCTGAATGGGCGCTCGAATGGCGGGATTCTAGCCATCATCTTGATATTTGTCAAGATATTTGTTACCAACCCATGCCCTTCTTTTTTATTTGGACTGATGCTGCTTATC
>JAXMLI010000360.1:0-7333 GCA_034368785.1 Smithellaceae bacterium
ACGCAGCATCCGGACTTTTTACGAGGCCGTCAATCATTATTGAGGATCATCCCTTAGTTTCTTGCCACCCAGAAGATGGAGGTGGAGATGGTAAATTACCTGCCCGCCATCGGGGTTGCAGTTCATCACCATTCGGAAGCCCCTTTGAGCTATCCCCTTGAGTTCGGCAATTTTCTGAACCGCGGAGATCATCGCAATAACCTTATCGGCATTTTCCGCGGAAATATCGAGAACAGTCGAGATATGAAGTTTGGGTATTACCAGCACGTGAATCGGGGCCAATGGATGGATATCCTCAAAGGCCAGGACCAGATCATCTTCGTAAACCCTTTGACAGGGGATTTCACCGCTTACGATCCTGCAAAAGATGCAATCTTCTTCCATATTCACCCCCTCGTAACTACTCAGGTGTTTAGACTGAAGACTGGCTATTTGGCTAAACACCTAAAGTCTGGCTACCTTCAGCCTTCTTTACCAAGGCTATCGCCTCAGCCAGATCCATTGCCCCGGAATACAGAGCCTTCCCTACAATCACACCTATGATTCCGTCCACCTCAACTTCCAGCAACCTTCTCAAATCCCCCAAACCAGCAACCCCTCCAGAGGCAATCACGGGAACCGATACAGCGGCCGCAAGTTCCCTGGTGGCCTCCACGTTGACGCCAGCTTCCATTCCGTCCCTTTTTATATCCGTAAAAACCACCGCGGCCAGGCCGAGACTCTCGTAACGACTGATCAGATCCACAGGCCGGAAATCAGTTCGCTCGGTCCATCCCCGGATTGCCACGCGGCCTTCAAAGGCATCCACACCAAGGACAATGCGACCAGGAAACTTCTCAATCATCTGCCGGACAAGCCTCTCATCAAGAAGCGCCCCGGTCCCCAGGACTACCCGCTGGACCCCCAGGGCAAGATAGGCCTCGATCGTGGCCTCATCACGAATGCCACCACCCACCTGTATGGGGATGTTTACCTCGTCAATTATCCCTCTGATCGCCTCCCTGTTCACAGGAGTTCCAACAAGCGAACCATCCAGATCGACCACATGGATGAGTTCCGCCCCCTTTTCCTGCCAAAGGGCGGCAACCTCTTGCGGTCTTTGGGAATAGACGGTGGAACGGGAAAAATCGCCCTGGACAAGACGGACACATTTGCCTGATTTCAGATCAATCGCCGGTATAACTATCAATTCCCGCCACCCATCCGCCTTTAACTATCGTCGGCTGCGACAGCTACTAGGGCTAAAAAATATTCGGGATTCCATGGGGGTTCATGGAATCCCGAAGAACATTTCACCAAAAAAAGCATTAGTCAGACCTGACGACGCGGTAAAAAGTCCGGATGCTGCGTTGCGCTGCATCCCTCGTCACTGCGGCGTACGTTTAAAGTACGCCTCATTCCTCAGGATTTGCGCGCCTTGCCTGCGAACTTTTTACCGCGCCGTCCAAATATACTCCCCTTTTAGACTTTTTACCGCTTCATCAGACCGGCCGGCTACCTGAAGACGGGAATCCTCTGTATTATATCTTCAATCCCCTCCTCCGCCAGTTCCCTGGCCGTCACCCAGCGGCCGCGTTGCCTGTAGAATGACGAGATATCGAGCAGATTTTCCAGCAAGGATTTCTGGGTTTTGTCGAAAATGCCCCTCCAGACCACGGCGCCATCACTTGTCCTGACCAGCCCTATTTCGAAGGCTACAGAGGCCGGCGATTGGGCCGAGTAGGAACGCCCCTTGCGATCACGGAAGCGATAGACATTACCGGTGATTAAACCATCCACCCCCATCTCCTTGCCAAGGGTCCTGAAGAAACCTGCCCTGTCTTCCTCGGAAAGTCCATCAGGCGCTATTTTCCTGTAGATCCTGCCCAGTTCGGCTTCATCCACCAGATAATAGCCCGGCTGACCCTGCACATTGAGGACGAATATCTCTTGAATTATTCTGGCTGCGTCCGGGTCGGTCCGATCAGGAAGCGCATCTGTCTTCTCGTTGGCAATTTTAGGCCCTTTAGACGATACGGCATCTGCCGGGACATGCTGGAAGGTCAAAACAGCAACCCGATGGAACGGGGCATAATCGTCCTGCATCGACACAACGGTTATCCTGTCCCGCAGGGAACAGCCCATAAGCAAAAGGGCAATTACGACGGGACCAAGCAGACGATTAATTCTTTTTATGAATTCAAGGAAAGTATTAAAAATGGCCACCACCTCCCGGTTTTTCCCTGATCAATGAGGCATCACTGTTGAATGCAGCTAGAGAGAACCTTTTGTGGATAACACCCCGGCAATGCGTCTGTTTATCGTCAACGCCTCCCGGATCGCACGGGCGGTGGCCTTGAAGACGGCCTCGGCAATATGGTGGCTGTTTTTACCATAGCGCAGGTTGATATGCAAGGTTATTCCACTATGATCGGAGAATGCCTTGAAAAATTCCCCCACCAGGGAAGCGGAGAAGGCGCCTATCCGACATTCGGGGTAGTCCACGTTATAAACCAGATAGGGCCGACCGGAGAGGTCCACCGATACGGAGCAGAGGCTGTCATCCATGGGCAGGACGGAGTGCCCATACCGTTCGATGCCTTTTTTTTCACCCATGGCCTGTCCGAAGGCCATCCCCAGGGTTATGCCCACATCCTCGACCAGGTGATGATCATCAATCTCCCTGTCGCCGCGGCCTTTGACCGTTAGATCAATGAGACTGTGCCTGGCAAAGAGATTCAGCATGTGATCAAAGAAAGGAATCTCGGTGGAAATGCTTCCCTCGCCCGACCCGTCGAGGCAGATATTTACCAGGACTTCCGTTTCCTTGGTCTTTCTTTCAATCGTGGCTTCCCGTCGCATCATTGGCACCTCTATATGACCTTGTTGAGCGGATATTCGATAATCCCTTCCGCGCCCGCCTCCTGAAGGCAGGGGATCAGATCCCTCACGATACTGGCACTCACGATGGTATCCACGGCAAACCACTCCTGGGAATAGAGGCCGGAAATGGTCGGCGCCTTGAGCGACGGCAGCAAGAGGACCACGCTGCCCAGATTCTCCCTGGATACGTTCAGCTTCAGCCCCACCTTCCCCATGGCCTGGAGGGAGCCGTTCAAGAGAATCCTGATCTGCTCAATCTTGCGTCTCTTCCAGGGATCCTCCCAGGCCGACCGATTCGCGATGAGCTGGGTATTGGTCTTCATCAGTTCATGGACAATCCTCAGGTTGTTGGCCTTGATGGTGCTCCCGGTTTCCGTGACCTCCACAATGGCATCAACCAGTCCGTCCACAACCTTCGCCTCCGTGGCCCCCCAGGAGAATTCCACGTTTACGTTAATATTTTTTTCCTTAAAGAAGCGTTTGGTAAAATTCACCAGTTCAGTGGAAATCCTCTTCCCCTCCACATCTTCCAGAGACCTGACGGGAGAATCATCCCTTACCACCAGGACCCACCTGGCCTGCCTGGTGGAGGTCTTTGAATATACGAGATCCTGCACCACCACCACATCCGAATCATTTTCCACAATCCAGTCCCGTCCGGTCAGACCTAAATCGAGAACCCCGTCTTCCACATAACGGGACATCTCCTGGGCTCTAACCAGGGCACAGGACAGCTCTTCATCATCGATATCGGGGAAATAACTGCGATTGTCGTAGTTTATCCGCCAGCCTGCCTTCTTGAACAGGTCTATTGTATTGGTCTCCAGGCTGCCCTTAGGTATGCCCACCCTCAGATTTTTCATTAACCATCCCCCGCTTAGATTTCTGCCCCAGGCATCGACCGGTCATCCTGCAAAACGCGGAAAAAACACGAACGATTTCCCGTGTGACAGGCAATCCCGCCCACCTGCTCCACCTTGAGGACAAGGCTGTCACCATCGCAGTCTATCAGCATACTTTTAACCAGCTGAAAATGGCCGGAGGTCTCACCCTTGAGCCAGAGGCTTTCCCGGGATCTGCTCCAGTACGTCGCCCGGCCCGTTTCCAACGTCCGGAGCCAGGATGCCCGATTCATATAGGCCAGCATCAGGACCTCCCCTGTCTCATGGTCCTGGACTATCGCGGGAACCAGCCCGCCGCCTTTCTCAAAATCAGGTTCTATCATACCCACCCCTGTCCGTGAAATTTCCACCCAAAAATCAATAGTTTTACGGACCGCGGATAATAGATTAGCGCTTTCATTAAATCAAGCACTTTCTGCCCAAAGTTGTATCACTGCAGACCGTAAACCCGCAAAACCGGACGGGAAAAATCGAAGTCACCCGACTATAGGGCTTGCCATGAAAGTCTGTATTGAGATATAAAGCCCGGAAAATACGAGACGTCTTTTTCAACTACGCGCAAGCATATTAATCAAAGGCGGCAGCAACCAGGAGAACGATAATCCATATGTCTGAAAAAAACACCTCCCCGGCAATAGATTTCATCCGCGAAATAATTGAGGCGCATTCCCTGAGCAAGCGTTTTGCCGGCCGTGTGGCCACCCGTTTCCCCCCGGAGCCGAACGGTTATCTCCATATTGGTCACGCAAAATCCATCTGCCTGAATTTTGGCATCGCCCGCCAATACGGGGGGACATGCAATCTCCGGATGGACGATACGGATCCCACGGGTGAATCTCAGGAATATGTGGATTCCATAATCAGCGATGTGCGGTGGCTCGGATTTGACTGGGGCGAACGTCTCTATTTTGCTTCCGATTACTACGAGCAGCTCTATTCTTTTGCCGTCCAATTGATTAAGAAGAGAAAGGCCTATGTCTGCAGCCTCAGCCCCGAGGAAATAAGGCAGTACCGCGGAACATTGACGGAACCAGGGAAGCCCAGTCCATACCGGGATCGGTCAGTCGAAGGTAATCTCGCCCTTTTTGCCCGGATGCGATCCGGCGAACTTGAGGAAGGTTCACATGTGCTCCGTGCCAAAATCGACATGACCTCCCCCAACATTCTCCTGCGGGACCCGGTCATCTACCGGATCAAAAAGGAAACCCATTATCGAACAAACAATGATTGGTGCATCTATCCGATGTATGATTTCGCCCACTGTCTGTCTGATTCAATCGAGGGGATCACCCATTCCATCTGTACCCTGGAGTTTGAAAATAACCGGCCCCTCTATGACTGGATACTCAATGAGCTGAACCTGGAAAACCATCCACAGCAGATTGAATTCGCCAGACTCAACATCAGCTACAGCGTTCTGAGCAAGCGAAAACTGATTGAACTGGTGGAGAAAGGGTACGTCAGCGGCTGGGATGATCCCCGGCTGCCAACCATTGCCGGCATGAGAAGACGGGGATATGCCCCGGAGGCGATAAGAACCTTCTGTGAGCGGATCGGAGTGGCCAAGAACGACAGCCTGATCGACATGGACCTGCTGGAATATTGCGTACGGGAGGATCTCAACGAAAAGGCACTTCGTGTCATGGCGGTGCTCCGTCCCCTGAAGGTGGTTATCGACAACTATCCGGCAGATGAGATGGAAGAATTCAATTGCCCTTACCATCCTCAAAACGCCCTGTTTGGGTCCCGGAAGGTTCCCTTCTCCCGGATCATCTACATCGAGCGGGACGATTTCATGGAAATACCTGCCAGGAAGTTCTTCCGCCTGGCCCCCGGCAGGGAGGTCAGGCTCCGCTACGGATACTTTATCAAATACACCCATGTGCTCAAAGACCCGCAAACGGGAGAGGTGCTGGAGGTGCATTGTCAGTACGATCCCCAAACCAGGAGCGGTTTCGCCCCGGACGGCAGGAAGGTAGGCGCCACCATCCACTGGGTTTCCGCGGACCATGCCCTGCCCGCATCCGTCCGTCTCTATGACCGACTTTTCCGGACCCCGCTTCCCCTGAGCGGGGATGGGGATTTCACTGACCATCTCAATCCGGACTCGCTGGAGGAACTCACCTCATGCAAGGTTGAGGCTAGCCTGGCCTCGGCAACGCCGGATACACCCTATCAATTCGAAAGGCTCGGTTATTTTTGTCTGGACCACAAGGACAGCATTCCGGGGCAACCGGTGTTCAACCGCAGCGTTACCCTTCGGGATTCCTGGTTGAAGGTGACGGGGAGAGAGGGCGTCTAGTGCCATCTATCGGAGCGCCGAAACAATGGGAAGTTATCAGGAGTGAAATGGTTTATATGGAAAAGGCGATATAGAACAGAACCCGGTGTGGTGAAGATATGTCAACAGGGCGGATGATTAAGTATATTCAGCGGCAGATGTAAAAACTCCCGTGTTGAAACTGGGAAGCATCTGCTGACTGCAAAATATTCTCAATGGTGTGGTTCAATCTGCAAGAGTGAAGCACACAGATGCGAGGTTCAATAGACTTCTTCCTGTAGTCCACAAAACGTCACCCTTGAAGAAAATGCTTGAGTTCAAACGGAATTCATCAGGATCAAAAAAGCTGTGTATCTTTCCCTGCGATATTTTCCCCTTGACATGCGTAACCCCCTTGGTTACAATACGGCCCATGATAAAATCTTTTATCCATAAAGGTCTGGAAGATTTTTTCTACGATGGAACCCGTAAAGGCATACAAACCAGGTATGCTTCCAAATTAGTGGCGATAATGGACAGGCTTGATGCGGCAAATGAAATCAAGGATATGAGCTACCCCGGCTCCGGCCTTCATCAGCTACTTCCCAAAACGAAGGGGCGCTGGGCGATAAAGGTCTCCGGCAACTGGCGATTGACATTTGAATTTAAGGATGGAGACGCACTTAATATCGACATCGAAGACTATCATTGAAAAGGATTATAGTTATGAGAACACGAAAAAGACCACCCTCTCATCCGGGTTCAATTCTTAAGCTTCATTACCTGGAACCGTCAGGAATTAGCATCACAGATCTTGCGAAGGAGCTGAGATTGTCGAGAAAAACAGTATCCAAAATACTGAACGAACGCGGCGCTGTGACAACCGATGTTTCCTTGCGGTTGTCCAGAGCGTTTGATACCACTCCTGAGTTATGGTTGAACCTTCAGAGAAATTACGATCTCTGGCATACGGCGAACGAGACGACTGATTGGCAGGCAATAAAACCCATATTAAAAATTACCCATGCAAGCACGTAAAGAATGTTTGCAACTTCCTGAAGTCAGTAAAACGTCGCCATTGAGGATAATGCTTGACTTCGAACAGAAATAAATAAAACTGCTTTCTCGGCGATCATGATAATGGGATGGTATTAGTCTGGGAAGTGTCCCACAATTTCTTCGTGATGGACCTGCTCTGTATAATGCTCTTTTCGTGGCTGGAAAAGGGGATATAGGCCCCGAAAACATCTATTCTTGGAGCCTGAAACCTTAGATATCAGCCACATGGCGTGGCCCGACCCCGCTACCC
>JAXMLI010000361.1:0-6805 GCA_034368785.1 Smithellaceae bacterium
ATACTTGTGGCACGGGCGTCCCGCCCGTAGATCACGGCCAAGATGGCCGTGCCACAAAAAGTACGCAACATTCCGACTTTTTACGAAGTCGTCAAACATGACTGTATCGTATTTTCCCTGCGAAAAGCTTACGTCCTTGCGGCCAATCCGCAATCCACAATCCACAATTCGTTAGCGGGCCTTGATAAAGCCAATGATCTCCTCCAGATCGGGCACTTCCCGCAGGGGATACACCTTGACGAACTGGACCCGACCCCTGCCATCGAGAAGGACATTGGCCCGCTCGGAAAAACCCTCCCGGAGGCGGAAGATCCCGAGTTTTTTCGCCAGGCCGCCATGGGGCCAGAAGTCGGACAGGATACGCAGCTGTTTCAGTTTCAACTCCTTTCCCCAGGCTTCCTTACAGGGAACGCTATCGACACTGATGCCCACCGGAATGGTTTGGAGCTTTCCCAAGGTCTTGTGGGCCTTCTCCAGGTGCTTCATCTGGGTGGCGCAAATGCTTGTCCAGGCCAACGGATGAAAGGACAGAAGGACAAGGCTCCCCTGAGAGTCGGCGAGCCGGAAATCCTGCCCATGCTGATCTTTCAAGGTAAAATCTCGCAATTTTCTGCCAACCTCGACTATTTTTACTGCCGTCATCATCATCTTCTCCTTTCCGCCGGATAAAAAGTAATAACCCTGAAGACCCCGCTATGTTCTTCTCATAGGCGTGGAACTGTTTCGTTCACGGGCAGGGGGCTTTTGGAAAACAGAAGCGCGACTGTAAGCCCGGAGATGATATGCCACAGACCCCACCAGGCCGCCACCAGCGCCATCCCGCCCAGGCCCCCGAAAAAGGTAAAGATGAGCACAAGTCCCAGCGCCGAATTCTGGATGCCCACCTCAATGGTAATGGCCCGCCTGTCCCTCACAGACACACCCATGGCCCAGGCGCTGAAATAGCCGATACTCAGGGCCAGCAGGTTATGAATGAATACGCCTAAAATGACAATGCCCACATAGGCGAGAAAGTTCTGCCAGTTTGCCGCTAGGGCGCCGCCAACGATCAGGAGAAAAAAGACCAGGGCGAACAGTTTGAAGGGCCGTCGGACCCTTTCCGCCAGCCGTGGGTATTTATACCCCACCGCCATGCCGATGATCAGGGGAATCCCCAGGATGAGAAACACCGTGGTGAAGACATCAACCGGACTCAAACGAACCGCCCTGATGATAGCCGCGGTGCCCGGATTCAGCCCTCCCCAGAAGGAGAGATTTAAAGGGGTCATCACGATTGCCGCCACGGTGGAAAACGCCGTCATCGTCACGGAAATCGCCGTATTGCCCCTGGCCAGATAGGTCAGGATATTGGAGAGATTCCCGCCGGGACAGGCCGCCACCAGCATCATCCCCAGGGCAATCGACGGCGCCGGCTTGAGAATCAGAACAAGCAGATAAGTGAAGGCGGGAAACAGGATAAACTGGGCCAGAAGACCGATGACCGGCGCCTTGGGGTCAATAAATATTCGTCGAAAATCATCAATCTTCATCTCCAGGGCCACGCCAAGCATCATGATTCCAATTGCGATGTTGATGATGAAGAGCCCCTGAGGACTAAAATTTAGCCGGATCTGATCTATGGCTGCCGCATCCATGCTCCCCCCCTTTTTTAATCCGCAATCCGGTACCCTACCCTGCCCTGTATCCGCCCAGATTAGCGAGCGCGACGCTCCCGGGACTGATAACGGCCGGGTCAACCATCACATTGACACAGGCGGCCTTCCCGGAACTAAACGCCGCTTCGAGGGCGGGCCTGATGTCCTCGGGTTTTTCCACGTAGACGCCGAAGCCGCCCAGGGCCTCCACCATTTTTTCATACCGGACCTTTCCCAGATAGGTTCCATCCTTGATGGCATGGCCGAGTCTCAGCGTCTGGCTGTGGGCAATCATCCCCCATGCTTCATCATTGGCCACTACCACTACAATGGGCAGGTTACGGCGAAGGGCCGTGTGAAATTCCAGGAAGTTGAAACCAAGTGAGCCGTCACCGGTAACCAGGAGTACCCGCCGGTCAGGGTACCTCAGTTGCGCGGCATTCGCGAAAGGAATGCCGACTCCCAGACAGCCGTAAAGTCCGGAATCAATATAGGTTCCTCCCCTCCGGACCGTCCGCGTCATGCCCATCCATACCTGGGTATCGCCGCCGTCGGCGATGACCATGTCTTCCTCGCGGTTCATGAAGTCGTTGATTTCTTTGGCCAGGCGCATGGGGTGGATCGGCATATGCGGATTATTCCACATCTCCTTCGCGGGGGCCTTGCCATCCAGGTCGGCATTTTTAACGGTTTCCACCCAGGGGCTGAATCCAGACTGAAGAGCAGGGCTGATGCCCGCGGTATCGATAACGCGATTGACCTCGCCAAGGAATGCCTTTACATCGCTTACAATCCCGAGATTGGCTGTCCTGTTGCGTCCGATCTCCTCCGATTCGATGTCCACCTGGACGAATATCGCCTCCTTGGGAAAAATGTCGCCGAAGATATAGAAGAGACCCAGTCGGGAGCCCAGGAATATTACCAGGTCGGTGCTGATACTGGCCAAAAAGGCCGCCCCGGGCCTGATCGCCAGGGCGGATTCGAAACAGAGGGGATGGGTGTCGGGGATGACGCCTCGCCCGGCAGCCATCGTGAATACGGGGATGCCCGCCTTCTCGACGAATTCGGCCAACTCGGGACCCGCGTCAGCGTACCAGGCGCCGCTGCCGGCAATCACGACAGGACTTTTTGCCTCCTGTAGAAGTTTCACCAAGGCGTGCGCTCCGGCGCGATCCACCGGTTTCGACTGGATCACGCTGCACGGCTTTTTTACACTGGCAAGATCTGCCTCGGCATTGAGAACATCACAGGGAAGTTCCAGATAGACCGGACCTGGCCGGCCGCTTCCGGCGTAGCGAAACGCCAGGTCGATATATTCGGGGATGCGTTCCGCATTGTGGCATACCAGGGCCTTTTTGACCATTGGGGCGATCACCGGAAGCTGGCTCATGTCCTGCAGGTCGAGCTTTTCGCAGCTCGAAAGCCCGACGGCGCCGGAGATGAGAACTACCGGGGCGTTTGAAAGGCGGGCATTGCCGATGCCGGTCAAGGCATTGGTAAAGCCGGGTCCGGCCGTGACCATCGCCACCGCAGGCCGACGTGACAGTCGCGCCCAGGCCTCCGCCATGAATACCGCCGCCTGCTCATGACGGGTGTCGAAAATGGCCACCTTGCTGTTTTCCAGAAATTGATAGATAGGCGTGATATGCCCACCGCTCAGCGTGAAGACGTAATCAACGCCCCGCTCTATGAGGGCCTCTGCCGCCAGTTGTCCGCCGATCTGCTTTTCCACAATGTCATCTCCTCGAGTTATTTATCCGGGATCGATTCGGAATGCTTTGAAATATTACAATTCCATGCACTGCCCGCCGTCCAGGTTTATCGCCTGACCGGTAATGTAACGAGATTCGTCCGCTGCCAGAAATGCCACCAGGTTCCCGACGTCTTTTATATCACCGATGTATCCCAGGGGGATGGTTTGGCACATCTCCCTCTCTCGCTCTTCCGCAGTGGTCTTGAAAAAACGGGCCTCAAGTTCGAAACGCCAGCGGGACAGGTCCGTCCTGATCTGACCCGGACAGATGGCGTTAACCCGGATGCCTGAGGGGGCCAGTTCCTTCGCCATGGTCTTGGTAAGCATAATCACCCCGGCCTTGGCCACGGCGTAGGCGCTGTTGAATATGGGCGGCACCTTTCCCGCACGGGAGGCGTTATTGATGATCACGGCGGGTTTACCCAGCATGAGAGGGATGACCGACCGGGATACCCGAAAAACTCCCATAAGGTTTACTTCCACGGTCCTGATCCAGTCGGCCTCGTCGTAGGTAAGGACAGTATTGGGAACGCCAAAGGATGCCCCGGCATTGTTACAGAGGATATCAACTCGCGGGAATCTCTCCTTGATTGTCTCCACGGCGGCAGTGATGGAATTGTTATCTGTCACATCCATTGTGACGGCCAATGTCTGAACCTTGAACCTGCGAGCAAGTTCATCAACCAGGAGCGACATTTCCTCTGTGGGCGAGGTGCGGGAGGGGGCTTTGTCCGCGGGTATTATCCCCAGATCGGAAATGATAACATTCGCCCCGCAGGCGGCCAGGCTCTCCGCCATGCCGAAGCCCATTCCGGACCTCTTGCCGGAACCGGTAATAAGTGCCGTCTTCCCGGCCAGATCGTACATAGCGCTCCTTTCACCTGAAAACAGGGCAGGCATCTTGCCTGCCGGTCTCCCTACCTTTGAAGGGGAGGGCCTAAAACCCCAATCTCCCTACCTTTGAAGGGGAGGGCCTAAAACCCCAATCTCCCTCCCCTTCAAGGGGAGGGCCGGGGTGGGGATGGGGTTACCCATGAATTTCACCCCCCCTTTATGACCGCAGGCCGTCAGAAATGTTTCCTTTCCTGTACGAGTCCGTTTTTCGGTTTCCCGGGCGTCTCTGGGAATAAGGGAACTGATCGATGACATTTCCAGCCGAGTCCTGGAGGAAGGCCGTATCGCCCTGTTCGTTGAATCCTTTTATCCCCGGCCAATGGAGAATTCCCTGAGAAACACCCCCTCCTTCCGAGGAGGCGGAAACAATAACGGAATACCCTGGCGCTAAAACAAATTGCGGGAATACAAACCGGTTGCCTGCTTCATTGAGCAGCACATGACCGGCCAGTTGGAGAGGCTTGTCGGCCAGGCAGGCTACCCGGATGTATGCCGCCTGGCGGGCAGGATGATAGGGGTGGACGGAGGTGATCTTGAGAGTCTTCGCCCTGGTCCATACCGACCACAAGGCCCGGCGTTTCTTTTTGGCCTCTCCCTGCGCGGCAAGCAGGCGCTGCTCATGCTTCCTGTTGGCGCCGAGGGTCATCACATGGGCCAGCCCTTCCCGGACCAACTGCTCATTCAGCAGCGAACGACCCGCGTGAACATAGGCCAGCAAACGACCATAGGCATCCTCTCTTTCCTGGTCGTATTCCAATCGAACATCACGGGCGCTGACTCGAGATTCGACGAAACGTTTCGCTTTCTGGTTGTATGGCTCCCTCTTCTCCGGCGCGTTAATTCCCAGCAACCTGACCTTGCGACCATCGACAAGCTGGATGGTATCGCCATCGATGACCTTGCGGACCCGTACATTTTCGTCGGCGGCTGCTGTTGTGCAGGCAACAAGCACAGCCAGAAAAACGGCCGTAAGGATGAGTTTACGGGACAATGTCAACGCAGTCATGATCGTTGTCCAAATTCATATGAGAATACAGGAGAAAAACAATACCATGGTTATTCTGGCCC
Source organism: Smithellaceae bacterium (assembly GCA_034368785.1). Lineage (GTDB taxonomy): Bacteria > Desulfobacterota > Syntrophia > Syntrophales > CAMTWB01 > CAMTWB01. The sequence continues at coordinate 5,350 of JAXMLI010000361.1, forward strand.
CTGGCCCCTGGCTCCTGGCTCCTGGCCTCTGTATTCTCATAATTCGTTGTGCCCACGCCGGGGGCATGGGAGTTAGTTTGAAAGCAAAGCCGCTTCTAAACAGGGCGCCTTGGCATGGCTGCCAGTTATTCGTATCTCAATGCATCGATGGGGTTGAGCTGCGAGGCCTTATAGGCGGGGTAAAAGCCGAAGAATATCCCCACCAGGCCGGAAAACCCGAAGGCCAAAAAGACAGAAAGGGGCGATATGACCACGGACCAGCCGGCGAATTCCGAGATGAGCTTCGAGGCAGTCATGCCCAGCGCCACCCCGATCAGACCGCCGATGATCGCGAGGGTAAGGGCCTCAATCATGAACTGGAGGCGGATATCCCAGGTTCTCGCGCCCACGGCCATCCTGATGCCGATCTCCCGGGTCCTCTCCGTTACGGACACGAGCATGATGTTCATGATGCCGATGCCTCCCACCAGGAGGGAAACCGAGGCGATGGCACCCAGGAGCAGTGTCATCACCCGGGTGGATTGTTCCGCCGCCTCCATGATCTGGGTAAGGTTCCGCACATTGAAGTCACTGTCCTGCCTGGGACCAAGGCGATGTCGCTGGCGCAGGAGGGAGGTAATCTGCCCCTCCGCCCGTTCCAGGTCATCGGTTGATCGGGCCTTGACGGCGATAGTCCGCACCATCCCGGGGAAGGCGGTGCCAAATATCTTTTTCTGGGCCGTCGTCACCGGAATATACACGGCGTCATCCTGATCCTGGCCTGTAGCGGATTGCCCTTTGGCGGCCAGAACGCCGATCACCATAAAGGGAATCTTTTTTATCCGGATTACCTGACCCACGGGATCAAGCGCCCCGAAGAGATTGTCAACAACGGTCTTCCCCAGGAGGGCGACCTTTGTTGCGGACTTGACATCCTGATCGGTGAAGGGCATCCCTGATTCCAGGGGCCAGTCTCGGACCACCATGAAGCCAGGTGTGGTTCCGTTTACGGCGGTGGACCAGTTTACATTACCCGCGATGACCTGGGCCACCCCTCCAAGACTGGGCGCGACTTCCAGCACGGCCGGACATTCGCGGCTGATCGCCTCGGCGTCGCCAAGGGTCAGGGTGGGGGTCGTTCCCATCCCCATCCGGACGCCCCCGGACGTGGTCGCGCCCGGCAGGATTATAAGAAGATTGCTGCCCATACTGGCAATCTGTTCTCCAATCTTTTCCCGGGCGCCGCCGCCCACGGCCAGCATCGCAATAACCGCCCCCACGCCGATTATGATCCCCAGCATGGTGAGGCCAGAACGCATCTTGTTGACCCTGATCGCACGCAGGGAGATTTTAAAGGTGGTGGGAATTCCAATCATGATTTGACCTTCGACACTTTATTTGGTCACTGCTCCTCACGAATGACCGGCGGGAACATTACGCTTGTCCCTGTCCGGTACTTTTTGAGGCGCAATGGCGG
>JAXMLI010000362.1:0-6093 GCA_034368785.1 Smithellaceae bacterium
AACCATTTTGGCAGTGCTTGGTGGTGTGTGACAAAATTATGGGTTGGACAGTTTTTCTCCCCTCTTTAGCAAACTGACCGCTGGACACAAATATTGCTGGACACGCGAGGCACAAGTTGTAGGGTGCGTTAGCGGAGCGTATCGCACCAAATTATCCGGTGCGTTACGGCAAAAAGCCGCCTAACGCACCCTACATTTCTACCTTTCTACCGTGTCCAGCGGGACTTATGGGTAAGGGTCAGTTTAGCAAAGATGGGTCGAGGGAGATTTGACGGATAATAAATCCCACTTGGAACCCCGCTTTCCCTCCCCTTCAAGGGGAGGGTCGGGGTGGGGATGGGGTTAAATGACCGCTCCGCAACTACAACCCCATTCCCCTCCTAACCTCCCCTTCAAGGGGGAGGAATCAGGCAGTGCCTCTCCTGATGTGAGACTTCAAAGGGGCGGCCTGCAGCCTGGTCTGCGACAAAATTATGGGTAGGGTGCGACGTGTCTCTGATACGATTGTACACTGGGGCAGGATTGTTAAAAAAATGCCCGTCAGCGCCTAAACGCCTCCGGGCATTGTGAAAACTCCAATCCCAGGACGGGATTAACTGCTCGGCAGATGGCAATCGCTGCAGTTCATCTTTTTAAGGTCGTCGCCGATGTCCACGGGGTGGACATAATCGGTAACCCGCTTGCCCTTCGGGATATTTTCCTGCTTCTGGCTCAGCACGGTATGACAGAGATCGCAGTCCTTGGAGATGGTTTTCCCCTGCTTCGTTTTATATTTCCCGTCATGACAACGGAAGCAGCCCGGCGAATAGAAATGACCGATATGATCCGGATAGGTGCTCCATGTGACCTTCATTCCGGGGAAGAAATTTCTCCCGTAGATCGCCCGGACTTCCTTGATGGCATTGGTGATGACTTGTTCTTTATCCTTCGCTATTTTCGGATATTTCTCCTGGTAGAATTTCCTTATTTCCTCATCGATACCCTGTTTCGCCTCCGCGGCGCTCTTATAGGGCTTCCCCAGGGCCTCTACCGCCACCTTCTTGATGTAAGGGAGGGTGACATCCACATGGCCGGATACGAAGGCCTCATCCATTTCCCGCCCGGGTGAACGGTAGATGTGGGTCGGGCGGTTGTGGCAATCGGTGCAGTCCATCAACCGCGTCTTCGCCTTGGCCATTTCTTCCGGGGTGGGCGGTTTTTCCGTGTCGAAATACTCGGTTACCGTCCCGTCTTTCCCCTTTACCGCCACATAGGCCATATCGAGGCGTTCCCTGTCCCTTGCATAGTAGGTGATATCATTGGCGATGTGCCAGTGGATTCCCTTGGCGTGCGGGGTTTTGGGGGTGCCGCCGATATTGATGAGCATTGCCGTATCTCGGGAGGTGTTTTTCTCATCCATGGCGTAGTGATAGAAGACCTTCTGCCTGGCCGAGTAGAATTTTTCCGGCCAGTGACAATGTTCGCAGATATCCCGGGATGGACGAAGATGTTCCACCGGCGTCTTGATGGGCTTTTCGTAGACATCCGCCGCCGTGCGATATATCTGGCGAAGACCGGACAACTTCGCCTTCACGTACCACTGGGCGCCCGGCCCAATGTGGCATTCCACGCAGGCGACCCTGGCATGGGGCGAGTTCTTCCAGGCCGTGTATTCGGGCTCCATCGTCTTGTGACAGATCAGGCCGCAGAAGGTGGGGGATTCAGTAAAATGGAAGCCTTTATAAGAGGCAACCGACACAATAATCACAAAGACAACCGTGGCAAAGACAAAAAAGATAAAGGCATTGCGCTTGCTGGAATCATTCAAGTCCAGGACGGGAAATCGGGGGATGCCATCATATCCTTCCAATCTCATCTGGCGCCTCCGGAGGGAGGCCCCCAGGGGGACCAGAATAAGCCCCAGGATCAGCATGGCTGGAAAGATAAAGTAAACGAATATGCCCAGATAGGGCCGGTCCAGACCGATAAAGGCCTCCAGCAGGAAGAAGAACACCATCGCGCCGGTGGCAACGATCGCCAGAACAACGCCGATCATGCTGGTAACATTGAAGATATATTTATAGAAATGTCGTGCCTCTTTCATATATCCCTCCCTGCCCGATTTCCAATCTTTATTAATTCTGGTTGTAACGCTGTAGCTCCGGCCATCTTACAAGAAAGCCCTCGTGGCTTTATCTTACCCCCAGCAAAAAGGCGTAGATCATCAGGATCAAAAGGCCAATGCCGATAAAGACGGCCAGGAACCCAAAACCCTTGAACAGAAAATCATATAGCACACCACTGAGCCTGGTGACATGGAATTGTTCCGTAATCCCTTCCTTCTCGTAACGTTCCCACTGATCCCGCCGCTCTTCGATCAGTTCATGTTTGGAAATCTGGCCATTAAAAATGACGAAGTCCATGGGGAATTTCTCGGGCCGCAGATGGGTGTTGAAAAAATGAACCGTAAAGATGAAGCCGGTGGCCAGCAATGCCTCGTCAGAGTGTATCACCGTGGCGATGTTGAAGGTCCAGCCGGGCAAAAACAGGCCGAAGAACTCGGGGAACCATAGCATGAGCCCCGAACCGCCGATCGCGAACATCCCCCAGAAGACGGCCATGAAGTCAAATTTTTCCCAATATGTCCAACGTTCAAAGACAGGCTTTGGCCCCTTGAAGAAGAACCAGCGTACCATGGCGCCCACATCCTGGACATCCCGGGGTGATGGACAGAGGGAATCTGGTCCCATCAACCGGTCCAGCCAGTTGCCGGGGATATCCCTTCTGAGGAAGAGGAAATGAATGGTAAGGAAGATAACCCAACCGAAGCCGATGAACATGATGACGGCGCAAATCCGGTGGATCAATCCCGCCATGTCGGTCCCGCCCAGGAAGGAAATAAGCAGCCTCGCCCACTCCTGATCGCTGAACTTGAGCGGCGCGCCGGTCAGGGCCAGGCCAAGGAAACTGACCATCACCAGCAGGTGGAGGAAAATATCCCGGGTGCCAAATCGGCGGTACTGCTTGTACCCCTCGGGAACCACATGGGCCTTCCCTGCACTCAAGGCCCTGGTCTTTTCCCGGTTTTCCACAAAGCCCCGGAACATCCATAAGAGCGAGTGGAACCAGAAAACGGCGAATACGGAGATCAAAAGCCCCGTCATGGCAATAAACGTCCAGTAGAGCAGGGGGTAGTTCTTCTTATCACTATAATCGCCATGAGAATAGAACTGGGTAAAGAGCTTCGAGGCCTTGGGATGGCACTGAGCGCAGGTCTTAACCAGATTCTGCGGGTTAATGGAGGAGTCGGGGTTATCGTGCCTGAAAATAGCGTGAGCAGTATGACAATCGGTACAGCCCGCCACCTTTTCCGGATAGCCCAGGCGATAATTTTTCCCGTGATAACTATCCAGATAGGTTTTCACCGGAATGGCAAGTATTCCCGCGCGGGCCATCATTTTTTCATCGGCGTGGCAGCGGGAACAGACCTTGGTATGAAATTCCTTCTGCACGACAGGATTCGCCTCGCTTACGGATTTGATGTCGTGCAGATTGTGGCAGTCATGACAGGCGGCTGTGTCCGGGTTCCTGGCGGCGACGGCCTTGCCATGGACGGATTTCTGATACTCCCCGCCCTTATCATGGCACTGGATGCACTTTGCCACGGCGATACGTTTGTCTCCCTTCCAATACCTGTGGGTGTGAACGTCCGTGTGGCAATCGGCGCAGGCGATGTCTCTCCTGATGTGTACGCTCGCGTAATGCTCGGCATTTTCTTTCTTATGGCACCGTTGGCAATTCACCTTTTCCGGTTTAATTTTCTTTTCCGTATGCTTTTCAATGTCGGTGATATTGGTGTGACAGCCGTTGCAGGCATCCCGGCCATGAACGGAAGCGGAAAAGGCCTCGGGGGAAATCTTGTCGCTGTGACAGCCCAGACAGGTGGCCGGATCAATGGCCAGGACCGCAGGCTTGGCATAAACAGGCGAACTGAGGAAAAACAAAAAGGCAGCAATAGACATTACCCGGAACGTGATCCTGAGCATTATCTTCCTCCAGTATAAAATTTCACAAAATATGGCGTATGATTAGCAGCGGCTTCTAGTATAAGGAACGACAAAAAGCAATAAAAATATCTTTGGGCAGATCGTCATTGTACTCACCTCCCGCTTGACAGGACTGACTTAATTTACTAATAGTGCGCCATCACTAAAAACAGGAGGAGCTTATGAAGAAAGTTTTTTATTTAGTTGCACTGACGGTAATGATCTTCAGTCTGGCCGGTCTTACCATGGCCTCCGGTCCGGGGAAAAAGGTGGAATGGGACTCAAAGGACGGCAAGGTCGTCTTTGACGGCAAGGCCCACGCCGACAAGGGACTGAAGTGCGCCGCCTGCCATCCCAAACTCTACAAGATGAAGGCCAAAGCCGACAAGATTACCATGGCGGATCTCGAGGCCGGCAAATCCTGTTCCACGGCAGACTGCCACGACGGGAAAAAGGCCTTTGGCGTGAAAGACTGCGCCAAGTGTCACAAGAAGTAACACAGGCGAGTCAAAAGCCCTTCCCCTCGCGGGGAAGGGCTTTTTATTGTGGGAACAGGGAAATGGTTATTGGGGGGGGAATACCTCCACATTGGCCAGAGAAAACACCTTCTCCAGCCAGGCTTCCCTGGTTAGCCCTGTTTCCTTCACCCCGTTTTCCATGGCCTTTTCAATCAGCATCTCCCGCTGGGTCCGCTGTTTGAAGTCTTCCATGGTCAGTCCATGATTTTGCAGGAGTCCATCGAGATCCTTGTCGGAGAGCTTGCGATCATTTTTAAGATTGCTGATCCTTTGGTCCACTTCCTCGGCCGTCACCGACCAATTGCCACGGGTGACCTCGGCCATGAGTATTTTTTCCTGAATAAGGGAATCAAGAATTCTGTTTCTGAGGTCATCCAGCATCTTCTTCCCCTCGGGCGATTTCATGTCCGGCTTTTCTCCCTGACCGAACATTTTCTGGAATGATTCCAGCTTCTGATCTACCTCGCGCCAGTAAATCTTTTCTTCATTGACCCTGGCGGCCACATCCTTCTGGGCAAAACTCTTCCAGGTGAAATAACCCGCCGAGATCAATCCCGCCAGCCCCAGGAGGGCAATGCCGATTACCAGCCAGGTTCTTTTCCCGGCGGGCCTCTCCTGAGCTGCCTGCGGTTGAATTTCTGCTCCTTTGCCAATGTCTTTCAGGCTCCCCTTGCACTCAGGGCAAAACTCGTCATCAATCCCCACTTCGTGCTCACAATAGGGACATTTTTCCTCTTCCATGATCAGTATCCTTTCAAATTATTTCGCCCCTCTATATCAAGACAGGCATAGGAATGTAAATCGTTATTTCGAAAAACGCCTCCCTTAGAAAAATTTGTTGACGAGGGGAAATAAATAGGAGTAAAGCGGCAAAAAAATGTGAAAGCTGCGGGTTCTTCCAATTAAAGTTCAAAGCATGGCGCCAGGACTTCAATGGCAATGAATCTTTGAGGAATGGAATAGCAATGGAAACCGAAATCCTCTTGACTGAGGAAGCTGAACCTCCTGGTACCAGGACCTGCCTTTTGGACGACAGCCGGACAAACGAAGAGCGCGCGGATGAAAAATATACCCTCCCGGTCCTGCTCAAACGGGATCAGGATAAGGCCCGCAACCAGGTAAATTCCCCGGCGCGGGATTTCCGAAGACGATTTTTCCCTCAGGTGAGTAATCGCCTTTGGAATGACTGGACGTGGCAGTTGGCTAACCGGCTGACAGATGCCAATTCGCTTTCCCGGATTATTCCCCTCTCGGAACAGGAAAAGACGGCCCTTGCCACCCCGGGCATAATGCCTCTTTCCATCACTCCGTATTTTGCCGGCTTGATATATCAAGCCCAGGGAGCCACCCCCCTCCGCCGGACAGTAATTCCCCTCTGCGACGAATATCTGGACTCCCCGGAGGAAAAGGGAGATCCCCTGGAAGAGGAGCGCCATACGCCAGTGCCCGGGATCATTCACCGTTACCCCGACCGGGTGCTATTTTTTGCCACCGGGCATTGCGCCACCTATTGCCGCTACTGCACCAGATCGCGCATGGTCGGCCAGAAA
>JAXMLI010000363.1:0-2885 GCA_034368785.1 Smithellaceae bacterium
TGGTGTAGATGCCGCAGGTGACGCCGCCAATGGTCATCACCGCCAGGTCGCAGATCAGCCATTCGGGACAGTTCTCCCCCAGGATGGCGACCCGATCGCCATGGCCGACGCCCAGGGAGATGAGACCGGCCGCTACTTCTCGAACACTGGCGGCATATTGCTCCCAGGAAATGCGATGCCAGATGCCGTAATCCTTGTAGCGCAAGGCAACGCGGTCCTTAAGACGCTCCGCCTGCTGGAAAAAAAGACCGGGGAAGTTAACTGCTCTCATTACCAACCACCTCGCAGGAAATCCTGAAAATCTTGAATTTAAGACGGCTTCGTAAAAAGGCCCCCGGCCTTCGCGGGGGCAGGATGCGGCAAGGCGCGCAAATCCCGAGGAATGAGGCGTCGGGGACATGTTCCGGAAGCCCGAAGGGATCGGAACGTGTCCCCGGAACACGCCGCAGTGACGAGGGATGAAGCGCAACGCAGCATCCGGCTTTTTTACGAAGTTGTCATTACCAGCTCCTTCGTTTCTTATACAACCGCCAGCCTTTGGGCGAGGCAGTCTGCCCGCCCAAGCCCAGATAGAGCTCCTGCACATCGGGGTTTTCCATCAGTTCCGGCGAGGTGCCCTTCAGGACAATCCTTCCCGCCTCGAGGATATAGCCGTAATTGGCGATCTTGAGCGCAAGTTTGGCATTCTGCTCCACCAGGAGGATGGTTGTCCCCAACTGGCTGATCTTCACCAGCGCGTCACAAACGTGCCGGGCAATCATGGGGGCCAGCCCCAGGGAAGGTTCATCCAGCATCAGGAGCTTCGGTTTACGCAGCAGAGCCCTGGCGATGGCCAGCATCTGCTGCTCCCCCCCGGAAAGGGTTTCCGCTTGCTGGTTCTTTCTCTCCTCTAGGATCGGAAATAGATCATGTATATAATTCATGTCTGCGACAATCCCCTTGTCGCTCCTTCCCCAGCAGCCAAGCTCCAGGTTTTCCTTTACCGTTAATTCCCGGAAAAGACCCCGGTCCTCTGGCACATAGACAATGCCTAAAGAAGATACGCGCTCCGGCGCCATGCGCTGGATGTTGCGACCGCAGAATTCAATGACCCCTTTTTTCGGCTGGTCCTTGAGCAGTCCCGAGATGGTCTTGAGCAAGGTTGTCTTCCCGGCCCCGTTGGGGCCCAGGATGGCAAATATCTCCCCCTCTTTGATTTCCAGGGATAGTCCATGGAGCGCGTAGATCCGATCAAAGTAGAGGGTCTCGATGTTGGAGATCTTCAGAAAAGAGGTCATTCTTGGTTCTCTCGCAAAAAAGTCAACAAAGAGTATTTTATTTCTCCCATGCTGCTAAACTCAGAAAAGTGGTTTGTAGATGACGTAATCGGTAATGGGCACGTGTTTCCCCTTTTCGGCGCGCATAAGCCTCGATCCATTGAGACCATGCCGGCGGTCCGGACCATAGGTAACCGGCGCCCCGAGGCCTTCGGGCCGCCAGTTCTTGATCATCTCCATCCCCTTTATCATGGACTCCTGCGTCAGATCCCGACCGGCGTTCTTCAAACCCTCGACGACATGCATCATCGAAACGGCCCCGAAAAGTCCCAGGTACTCCTTCCCGGCGATCTTGGGATCATATTTTTTAATGATCTCGATGACCCTGTCCACCGCCAGATCACCGGGGGTGCCTGTGTGGGCCATGCCGGCCGGATAGACTCCTTCCCAGACATCAGCGCCGGCGATGCTGTACATAATGGGATCACCAAGGACGGAAGCGGTGAGTACCTTCGGGCGGTAGTCAATCTTGGCCAGCTCTTTGAGGATCAGGGCAGCGTGGGTGGGGGTGGCGGAAATCAGCAGGATGTCTGCACCGCCTTCCTTCAATTTGAGGGCATGGGTCGCCAGGGCCCGCTCGGTGACATCGTAGGGAATGGCAACCCCCAGAGAGGCCCGACCTGCTGGCAGCCTGGAGATGGCCAGCTTCGCCCCCTCGACGTACATTTGCCCCATAGGGTCGTTCTGATGGAAGAGGGACAACTTCTTGCCCGCCAGGCTTTTTACGGCGTAATCCGCCAGGAATTCCCCCTCGTTTATGTAATCCGGGTAGGAGATGAAAAACCAGCGCAGCTTGTCCTTGGGATACTTCTCAAAGACACGGACATCGACCGTGGGGCCAATACAGAAGATCCTGTTCTCCGCTAAGAAGTCCTTCGTGGCGTGGACAATGGCCGTGCCCATGAGGGGCGACACGGCAAACACCTTGCCCTTCATTTCCGTGAGATTGGCCAGGGCCCGGGCGGGGTTGTAGCCGTCATCGCGCATGATCACCTTGATCTTGCGACCATGAATGCCCCCCCGTTCGTTAATGTGATCGACCCAGGCATTCGCCCCTAAGAGGACTACGCCCCAGAGGGCCCCCGGACCGGAGAGGGGGCCGGACATCCCGATGGTTACTTCCGTGTCAGTGACGCCGTCCACGGCTGCCGCCTGGCTTGCGGCGGGGAGGAGAAATACAGTGAACAGTACGACTATTAAAATCCTTTTTAACATGATCCATTCCTCCTTAATCCTGCTATGGATAATCTGTCACTTCCCGGTGAACAGGGGCTTCCTTTTTTCCAGGAAGGCCCCTACGGCCTCCTTGATATCTTCTGTTCCAATCAATTCCTTCCCGTAGCCGATCTCGACCGCATATTTCTCCTTCAGGAGGGCATTTTCATTCTGGTTCATGGCCAGCTTAAAGCCCCGGAGAGTCAGTGGCGGATTTTTGGTTAGGTGCAGGGCTATCTCCATCGCTGCTTCCCGGAGCTGGTTTTCCGGCACTACTTTCAGTACAGCGCCGTAATGTTTCAGCTCTGCCGCCGTCATCATGTCTCCGGAATAGGACAGGTAGCGGACGAGTTG
>JAXMLI010000364.1:0-3889 GCA_034368785.1 Smithellaceae bacterium
ATGACCAACCCTCAACCCGTCTCCTTGGTTTTGTCTCCCGAAGATGCCTGCCCTCAGGAGAAGAGGTGTTCCCCCTTCGCAACAAAAGCGGTGAGCCCCGACTTGTCCCGGGCGGCTCTCGCCAGGCGGACCATCCCCTCCCTCAGTTCCGCCTCCGAGGTCGCGATGGACAGACGAAGATAATGCTGGCCTTCCGACCCGGCGAGGCCAAAGGACCGCCGGTCCATGCAGGCGGCGCCATGTTCATAGAGCAGGAACATCTGGAAGAGGGTGGAAGGGCTCGTCTTCGCCCGCTGCTCCGCCGGGAGCCCCTCCCAGGCCGCCAATAACCCCAGATTTTCACAGACTCCGGCGATATTCGGAAACACATAGAAGGCGCCAGCGGGCAGCCGGCAGGTGATTCCGGGAATATCGTTGAGCAGTTTAACCACCATATCCCTTCTCTTCTGGAACTCGCCAACCATGCGCCTGATGCCGGCCTCGCTCCGGTCATCCTCGAGGGCCAGCCTTGCCGCTTCCTGGTTGTAAGGGGGGACACAGGAGAAATAATTGATGTTCAGGTTGGTAAAGACCTCCGCCTCTTCCCTGGTGGGGAAGACGGCATAACCGATCCGGCCGCCGGGCCAGGCATAGGTCTTCGAGTGACCGGAAACCACGATGGTCCGGGAAGACATGCCCTTCTGGGAGGCAATGCTTTCATGGGTCCTGCCGTCAAAGAGGATGGTCTCGTATATTTCGTCGGAGAAGATCCGGACATCCTCGCCGCACCTGGCGTTTATGACCTCGGCCATTTCCTGAAGATCTTCCCTCGTGGCCAGACCGCCCGTCGGGTTGGAAGGAAAATTGAGGAAGATCAGTTTCGTCCTGGGGGTGATCAGACGGTCCAGCTCGGCCCCGCCGAAACTGAAGCCCTTTTCCTCCGTCAGTACCAGAGGTTTGGGCACACCGCCCACGTAGCGGATGAAGGACTCGTAGATGGGAAAGCCCGGGCTGGGATAGATCACCTCATCCCCGGGATTGACATAGGCCTGCTGGGCAAAACCGATGGAAGGCTTTGCCCCGGGGAATATCACCACCTGCTCCGGGGTTGCCGGGATGCCCCTGCTGTCCCCCACCCGGCGGGCAATGGCCTGGCGCAGGGAAAGGATGCCCTGGGGATCGGTGTAGCGGGTATTGTTCAGGTCCAGTTGTCTCTTGATCTCCTCCTTGATATGATCGGCCAGGGGGAAGTCCGGCTCGCCGATATTCATCTTGATGATCGATTTACCGTCAGCTTCCAGGGCCTTTATGTGCGGGCCGATCTTGAAGGCGTTTTCCGAGGAGATGAGATTGAGTCTCTCTGCAAAAAGTGTCATGTTCTTTCTCCCGATGGGACTTTTTTATTTGCCGCCCGTTAGAGGCGGCAGTCAATCTGCTGTACCGCCGGGGAAATGTCAAGTAAAACCGGGACTGGAAAAAAACATTGACAATCCCGAAAGCGGGCATGTATATGTCTTGCCACACTGGGTCAATAATCATCGCACCCCCAAAATAGGCCCGCACCTCCTCACCTTACGCATCAACAGGCCTATAAACCAGCTCCGAATCGTTTTTACCATTTGCATCGTTCCTAAAGCAATTCCGTCCCGTCTTTTCCCGGGGCAGAGATACCAGTAAATGTTTTTGGCATCAGGAATTCGGTTATCTTTTATCAACCTTGAGAGAGATAAAAGGAGGGATTGATCATGGCAAAGAAGATTTCAGTGATGTTGTTCGCGATATTTCTCTTGGCCGCCGTGAACCAGGCGGCCGCGGTCGATGGCGTTACGGACACGGAAGTAACCATCGGGATTACCAACCCCCTGTCCGGACCGGCTGCCCTCTGGGGGACCACCGCGCTCGGGGCAAAGGCCTGGGCGGACTATATCAATGACCGGGGCGGTGTGCACGGCCGCAAGATTAAAGTAATCCTCCGGGATGACGGCTACAACCCGGTACGGGCGCTGGCCAATCTGACAGAAATGAAAGGCAAGGTGTTTGCCGTGACAGCCCTCCTGGGGACGGCCATTGTCCACACCACAAAGGATTTCTTTGCGGAAAACAGAATCCCCTGTATCGCCCCCTACGGTGATGTCCGTATCTTTGAGAAGTATCCCAAGGACAAGCTGCGCTGGTTTTTCGTCTCCTACCCGGACTACATTGACGAGGCGGAATTCCTGACGGACTACGCGGTAAAGAACCTGGGGGCCAAGAAGATATCCCTCTTCTATCAGAACGATGATTACGGGAAAATGGGTCTCGAAGGGTTAAGGCTGACACTTTCCAAGCTGCCCGGTCGCGCCTCCCTGGGCGCCACCATCCCCTACGATGTCACCGAGCGGGCACTGGCGACCCATGCGCTGAAATTGAAAGAAAGCGGGGCAGATACACTCCTGATTTATGCCACACCCACTCACGGCGCCCTGATCCTCAAAGAGATGGCCAAGGTGGACTACCGGCCCAAGGTACTCACCACGTTCACCATCGGGGATCCCATTATGTACGCCATTGCCGGCCCTGATGTCTGGGAAGGGGTCTATCCCGCCGCGCCGGCCAGCCCCAGTCTCCCCGGTGAACCGGAAGCCGATAAAGTTATCGAGATACTCAAAAAATACGAACCTAAAATTGCCGGCAAGGAATTCCTCGCCCTCTATGGCGCCCTCTCCATGATGCAAGTCGTGGAGGGGTTAAAGAATGCCGGACGGAACCTCACCACCGAGACAATGATCAAGGGTATGGAGATGATCAAAAACTGGAAACCGGAGGATATGGGGGCGCCCATCACCTACGGTCCGGACCGGCGGCACGGGGTGAATGGCTCCCGGCTTACCAGGGCGGAGAAGGGCAAGCACGTGCCCCTGACGGATTACATCATCTACAAGCCTCTCTTCTAAAAGTATGGGCATCCTGGAGATAAAGGGCCTTTCCATCAGTTTTGGCGGAATCATGGCCTTAAACGACATCGATCTTTCCGTGGAAGACAATGAGATCGTTTCCATCATCGGTCCCAACGGATCCGGGAAAACCACCATGTTCAACTGCCTCACCGGCATCTACCGACCGGACCGGGGTGATATCAGCTTTCAGGGGGAGAGCCTCCTCGGGCGATCCCCCGATCGCATTGCCATCTGCGGGTTGGCCCGCACCTTCCAGAACCTCCGTCTCTTCATGAACATGAACGTCCTGGATAATTTGATGCTGGGACGCCATGTCCATTTCCGCAAGAGCCTCCCGGCGGCCTTTCTCCGGCTGCGCCGGGAGGAACTGCGCCACCGGTCGCTGGTGGAGGAACTCATCGCCTTTCTCGATCTGCAAGCCTATCGGAAATCCCGGGTGGCCGACTGTCCCTACGGCGTCCAGAAGAGGATTGAAATGGGGAGGGCTTTGGCCCTGGAGCCCAAGATCCTCCTTTTGGACGAGCCGATCTCCGGCCTGACCTCGGAAGAAAAGGAGGAAGCGGCCTACCGGATTAACGAGATCCGGGGCCGCTACCAGATGACCATATTGCTCGTGGAGCATGATTTGAAGATCGCCTCCCGCCTGGCGGATTCCATGGTGGCCTTCAACTATGGCCGGAAGATCGCCGAAGGGACGCCCGAGGAGGTGCAGCGTAATCCGGAGGTGATCCGCGCCTACCTGGGGGACGAATGAAAGGGCGAATGGACTACGTATCGTTTAAAGTGGAAAACCATATCGGTCTGGTCACTATAAACAAGCCTCCCGTTAATTCCTTCAATCGCCAACTTTACCAGGAGGTCAAAGAGACGTTCCAGTCCATCGGCAAAATGGACGATGTCTGGGCCGTCATTCTCAGGGCCGAAGGGAAGAACTTTTCTACCGGAAATGACTTCAACGATTTTTTGCTGTTAAA
>JAXMLI010000365.1:0-11019 GCA_034368785.1 Smithellaceae bacterium
GAAAAGAGAAGACCTCATATATGATGACGCGGTAAGAAGTCTAAAAGGGGAGTAAATTTGGACGGCGCGGTAAAAAGTTCGCAGGCAAGGCGCGCAAATCACGAGGAATGAGGCGTACTTAGAGGTACGCCGCAGTGACGAGGGATGTAGCGCAACGCAGCATCCGGACTTTTTACCGCGTCGTCATATATGACGATCTCGTATAAAGCGACACACGACGCCTGCGGCGGTCCTATATAAGTAAGCCATTTTCCTCTGGGCTTTGGAGGGCCATGCTCCGTCATGGCCGCCCGGGCTTTGCAGGTGGCAAATGTGAAGCGGACGCGACGGAGCGCGTCCCTCCACGGGAACTCGCATCGTTTCACTTTTGGCTGGTTCAATCTTGCAGATTGAACCAAACCATTATTGGTGGCACGGGCGTCCCGCCCGTGAATCATGGCCGAGACGGCCACAGCCCTGAACCATGAACCAGCATGAAGGAGGCGAAGATGGAACAGGCCAAACTCATCTGGGGCGACCTGGAATTGATCCGCGCCCGGGCGCCCCTGGTACACAACATAACCAACTACGTGGTGATGAACAGCTCGGCCAATGCCCTTCTTTCCCTGGGTGCCTCGCCGGTAATGGCCCACGCCATCGAAGAGGTAGAGGAGATGGTGGGGATTGCCCAGGCCCTGGTGATCAATATCGGCACCCTTAGCGAACCCTGGATCAGGGCCATGTTTGCCGCGGCCCGGAAGGCCAGAAGGCGGGGTATCCCGGTGATTCTCGATCCTGTCGGAGCGGGGGCGACCGCCCTGCGGACGAAAACCGCCCTCTCCCTGCTCCAGGAAGCACCGGCCACCATTATCCGGGGCAATGCCTCGGAGATCCGTTCCCTCTCTCTGTCCGAGGGCGCGACCAAGGGGGTGGACAGCCGGCATACGGCAGAGGACGCCCTCGGCGCCGCCCAGGCCCTCGCAAAATTATTCGGCAGCGTCGTCAGCGTCAGCGGCCCGGTAGATTTGATTGTGGGGGGGGACGGGGTGATCCGGGTGGCCAATGGCCATCCCCTGATGCCCCGGGTCACGGGCCTGGGCTGCACGGCCTCCGCCCTGACCGGCGCCTTTGCCGCTGTTAATCCCGCACCGCTCCAGGCCGCCGCCCACGCCATGGCCGTTATGGGGATCGCGGGTGAAATGGCCGCCGAAAAGGCTGCTGGTCCCGGCAGCCTGCAGCTCCACTTTCTCGATGCCCTCTATGAACTTTCCTATGAGGAGATAGCAAAAAGGCTCCGGTGGGAGGAGTGATGAAAAAGTAACTGCTCAGGAGTCAGAATTCAGAATTCAGTATTCAGAATGAGAAAGACACCCGATCAGGCTTTTCGTGCCTGGAAAAAGTCAGTAGGTTAAGGGAGAAATATACTGTTTTTATTCTGACTCCTGACTCCTGACTCCTGACTCCTGACTCCTGACTCCTGACTCCTGACTCCTGACTCCTGACTCCTGACTTCTGACTTCTGACTTCTGACTTCTGACTTCTGACTTCTGAATACTGAATGACCGGGTAGGTAAATGAAAAGACAAGTGGATTGGGGACTTTATCTGGTAACGGATCGACCGCTATCGGCGCCCCGCACGATCGAAGAGGTGGTAGCGGCGGCCCTGCCGGGCGGCGTTTCCGTGGTTCAACTGCGGGAAAAGGATTCTACGACCAGGGAGTTCCTCCTCCTGGCCCGCCGGCTCCTGGCCATTTTACGACCTGCGGGGGTTCCCCTGATCATCAACGACCGGCTTGATGTGGCCCTTGCCGTCGGCGCCGACGGGGTCCACCTGGGTCAGAGCGATCTGCCCTATCGGGAGGCCCGGTCGATCCTGGGACCGGACGCGCTTATCGGTCTTTCCGTGGAGACCTTGGAACAGGCCCGGGAGGCCGAGGGGATGGATATTGATTACCTGGCGGCAAGCCCGGTATTTTCCACCCCCACCAAAACGGACACGGGTGCGGCCTGGGGACTGGCGGGGCTTTCCTCCCTCCGGAAACTCTCCCGTCATCCGCTCGTGGCGATCGGCGGGATCAACCGGACCAATGCCGAATCGGTCCTCCGGGCCGGGGCCGACGGCATCGCCGTCATCTCCGCCATCTGCGCCACCCCGGACCCGGGCGCCGAGGCCAAAGCCCTGAGAGAGATTATTGAGAAGGTTCATCGGGAGGGAAACCGCCCATGAAGTTATCCGCGATCGGAGAATTTGGTTTTATCGCCCGCTTTTCCCCGCCCTTCCTCAAGGATCTGGCGAGCGGAAGTATGGGCATCGGCGATGACTGCGCCGTGATTCCCTGGCAGGAGGGCGCGTCCCTGCTCGTGACCACCGATATGCTGGTGGAGGATATCCATTTTTTAAGAAAGCGCATCCCGCCGCGGGATCTGGGGTACAAGTCCCTCGCGGTGAATCTCAGTGATATTGCCGCCATGGGGGGCGCAGCAAACAGCGCCTACCTCTCCTTGGGAATCCCGCCGGACGTGGAGGTGGAATGGCTGGATGAGTTCTTTATTGGGCTCCGGGAACTTGCCGATAAGTGGGAGGTAAGGCTTTTAGGTGGCGATACCACGAGATCACCCGGTCCCCTGATTATCAATCTGGCCGTCCTCGGACGGGCGGAAAACCGGCGGCTCAAGTATCGCTCCTCCGCCCGGGTAGGCGACATCATCGCCGTCACGGGCCTTCTGGGTGATTCGGCGGCGGGGCTCATGATCCTCCTGGAAGACCGGGAACTGGATGAGGATGCCGCTTTTCTCTTGAATTGCCATCACCGTCCCTCCCCCGGCCTGGCCGAGGGGGTTTGGCTCGCCGACTGGGAGGAGGTCCATGCCATGATGGACGTCTCCGACGGGATTGATTCCGACCTCCAGCGGATTATGGAGCGCTCTCGTTGCGGCGCCCGGGTCATTCTCGATGACTTGCCCCTTTCGGACCTCCTCAGGCAGAGCGCCTTGCGCTACGGTTGGAAGGCCCTGGAACTGGCTGCCGCCGGCGGCGAGGACTATTGTCTTTTGACGACCATCGCGCCGGAGGCTTTTTCCGGGATCCAGGATAATTTCCAGGAGCGTTTCGGCAAGCCCCTGTACCGGATCGGGGTGGTCACGGAAAAGGAAGAGGGCCTCTGTTATTTGCTCTCTGGGAAACCCTCGGTACTCAGTAAAACCGGGTTTAATCATTTCTCTTAAAAGGATAGTGGAAAATGGATTGGGAACCAGTAATCGGTCTTGAGGTTCACGCCCAGCTCCTGACCAGCTCGAAGATTTTCTGCGGCTGTTCCACGAGGTTCGGCGCGGTTCCGAACAGCAACACCTGCCCCGTCTGCCTCGGTCTCCCCGGGGTCCTGCCAGTACTCAACCGGCGGGTGGTCGAATTTGCCCTCAAGATGGGCCTGGCCACCCATTGCCGGATAAATCCCGAGAGCAGTTTTGCCCGGAAGAACTATTTCTATCCCGACCTGCCCAAGGGCTACCAGATCTCCCAGTACGCCCAGCCCCTGGCAGAGCATGGTTATGTGGATATAGAGCAGAGCGGCGCGAAGAAGCGGATCGGCCTTACCCGAATCCACATGGAGGAAGACGCGGGGAAACTCCTCCATGACGAGCACAATCCCCTGAGCTATGTGGATCTGAACCGGACGGGGGTGCCGCTCATTGAGATCGTGAGCGAACCGGACCTGCGAAGTCCGGAGGAGGCCGCCGCTTACCTGAAGCGCATCCACGAAACCCTGGTCTATCTCCAGATCTGCGACGGAAACATGGAGGAGGGGAGTTTTCGCTGCGATGCCAATATTTCTCTGCGGCCCAGGGGAACCACTCCCTTCGGAACGCGGACCGAACTCAAGAACCTCAATTCCTTCCGCCACGTCCAGCGCGCCATGGAATATGAGATCAAACGGCAGCAGTACCTCCTGGAAAACGGCGAGTCCATCGTCCAGGAGACCAGGCTCTGGGATGATTCCCAGGGAGTGACCAATTCCATGCGCGGCAAGGAGGAGGCCCACGATTACCGTTATTTCCCCGACCCCGACCTCGTCCCACTGGTCATCGATCAGACCTGGATCGCGGACATCGCCGCCTCGCTGCCCGAACTACCCCTGGAAAAGCGGGAGCGATTTGTCCGGGAATACCAGCTTCCCGCCTACGATGCCGGCGTCCTGACCGCCAGCGCCGCCCTGGCCGACTATTTCGAAGAGGCGGTGCAGCTCACGAACCAGCCCAAGCAGGCCAGCAACTGGATCATGGGCGAGGTCCTGGGCCTGCTCAACGAGGACAAGCGGGAGATCGCCGACTGCCCCGTCTCTCCGGCGGCGCTTGCGGAACTGATCATCCTGATCGGGGAAGGGACGATCAGCGGGAAGATGGGCAAGGAGATCATCGGGGAGATGTACCAAACCGGCCAGCCCCCCCGGATGATCGTGGAAGAAAAGGGACTGGTCCAGATTACCGATGCGGGGTCTCTGGAAGGAACAATCCGGGAGATCATCGACGCCAATCCCGCCCAGGTGGAGCAATACCGGGCCGGTCGCGAGAAGGTCTTCGGCTTCTTTGTCGGTCAGGCCATGAAGGCCACCGCCGGAAAGGCCAGTCCGCAGATTATCAACGATCTGCTCAAGAAGATGCTGTTGCCATGATACGTACCATCTGGTGGCAGGACAATCAGGTTCACATGATCGATCAGCGGGCCCTCCCCGGGGAGGAGTTAACCGTGAGCTGCGGGGATTACCGGGAGGTGATCCGGTGTATCCGGGACCTGACCATTCGGGGGGCGCCGGCGATCGGCGTCGCCGCCGCCCTGGGCATTGCCCTGGGGATGAGGGTCCTTGACGGAGCGGATGCAGGAGAAACAGACGCCGAATTTGAAAAACTCTGTGTTCTTTTCGCCCGGGTCAGACCCACGGCGCGGAATCTCTTCTGGGCGATTGAACGGATGAAGACCTGCTACGGGCGGCAGGGAGATGCTGCCCTGCGGGAAAGGCAGGAGGCCCTGCTGGCGGAGGCCCTGGCGATTCGGGAAGAGGACATTGCCAATTGCAGGCTTCTGGGGCGTCACGGCCAGGCGCTCATCGGCGAGGATGCCAATATTTTGACCTACTGCAATGCCGGCGCCCTGGCGACGGCCGGTTACGGGACCGCGCTGGGGGTCGTCCGGGCCGCCCGCGAGGCGGGCAAGACGCTGCATGTTTATGCCTGTGAAACCCGACCCGTCCTCCAGGGGGCCAGGCTGACCGCCTGGGAGCTGGTAAAGGAAGGCATCCCCGCCACGCTCATCACCGACAACATGGCGGGCTGGATCATGAGTCAGGGAAAGGTGGACTGCGTCCTGGTGGGGGCCGACCGGATCGCCGCCAACGGCGATGTGGCGAACAAGGTAGGAACCTATTCCCTGGCGGTCCTGGCCCGGGAACACCATATCCCCTTCTATGTGGCCGCGCCGCTTTCCACCCTTGACCTGCAAACCATATGCGGAAGCGAAATAACCATTGAAGAGCGGTCCCCGGAGGAGGTTTTGTCTTTCCACGGTAGCCGGACGGCCCCGGCGGGGATCGGGGTTTACAACCCCGCCTTCGATGTCACCCCTCACCGGTTTGTCACGGCGATCATTACCGAACGGGGCATCGTCCGGCCGGATTACTCGCAGACCCTGCCCGCGCTGATTCAACGATGACCACATTAAACCCGCAGACCAAGCTCCTGCTCTTCGATTTCGACGGCGTTCTCGTGGATTCCCTGGAAATCTACGCGAAATCCATGATCGCGACCCTGGAAATCATGGGAAAACCAATCATCAAAAACCGCGAGGACTATCTGGCCCTCTTCGAGGAAAACCTCTATGCCGCGCTGGAGCGCCGGGGCCTGGACCTGGGGGAATTCTTCACCGCCAGTAGCCGCATCCTCGAGGAGATCGACTATCTCGCCCTCCAGCCGTTTTTTCCGCTAATCCCGGTTTTGAAAAAACTCCAGGAAGAGCACTCCCTCCTCGTAATCTCGTCCAATTCCACGGAGGTTATTCGGAACACGCTGACGCGCCACGATTTTGCCGACTGCTTCCGCGACATCCTCGGGGCGGATCGCGGACTGGGGAAAAAGGAAAAGATCGAACAGGTCATGGCGCGGGAAAATATGCCCCGGGAGCGGACCTACTACATCGGGGATACGACCGGGGATATCAGGGAGGCCAAACAGGCGGGTGTCCGGACCGTGGCCGCCGCCTGGGGCTGGCATGGGCGGGAACGTCTCGCCGCCGCGGGACCGGATTATCTCCTCGACTGTCCGCAGGAACTCCTGTCCCTGGCAGGAGCAGCAAGGCCTTAATAACGGGCAGCCGAGAAAAAGCGCCAGGCCGCGGCGTTCCGGACAGAACTAGACGCCCCCCGCGTTCCCGCTACAGCAGAAGTCATGGAAGAGATTTGAGCAGGAAATGGCCCTTGTCGTTATCAGGCCTTCCATAGCCCATGGAGGTTGCAGTATTCACGGGCCGTTATTTGCGCGGCCTGGATATCCATGCTAGCCTCCGGGGCCTCTCCCGGTTTCAGGAACTGGCGATAGGCCTTGCCCTCGGCAATGACTTCAATCCACTCGATGTAATGCTTTTCTTCCATGGGATGGGCGACGCTCCCCACCGTGACCTTGAAACCACCGGCCGTCTTTTCCACCACAGGCAGGTGTTTTTCCTTGGACGCATCCACCGTATTTTCCATGAACAGCTTCATCGGCTGGCCGCAACAGACCAGCTCCCCCTTGCCTCCATGCAGCATCTCCACGATGTTGCCACAGATTTCGCATTTATAAATCTGCAATCTTTCCGTCATCTTCCAACCTCCTTCTTCGGGTTATTGAATCCTCTCCTTCTTTCCCATCCCGTTGGTCGAGGCCCCGCCCTGTTCCCCGTTTAGCGTCGTTCTCATCGGTATTTCAACTTACGATCCGCTCTTTCGTATGTATCTGTATGCAGCAACGATCTTGATTCGTCAAGAGGCATCCTGGCCCTCCCCACCCTTGAAAGGGAGGCCTAGAGCCCCAATCTCCCTCCCCTTCAAGGGGGAGGAATTACGCAGTGTCCCGTATTATTTTCGATACCTTTATGATATGGTTTCCTCCCGTCAGTGACCCTGCCGGCCCATCTGGAAGCGGGATGGCTTTATCCTTATGACTTTAACTTGCCCTGATTGAACTGGTCCTTCTCGATTTATGAACAGTAAAGTCGAATATTTACAATTTCCCTGTGCCTTTCCCCTCAAGGTGATGGGCCTGAATAACGCAGCCTTCGAGCAGGCCGTGCGGGGGATATTGCAGAAGCACTTGCAGGCAGAATCGATTGAGTACGCGAGCCATCTGAGCAGCAGCGGAAAGTACCTGTCCCTCACCGCCACGTTCCTGGCTACGAGCCGGGAACAGCTCGATGCCCTCTATTGCGAGCTTCATGGTCATGAGCTCGTGGTGATGACGCTGTAGTACGAGGAAAGACGAAAAGAGGATGAGGATTGCGAAATCAATGATATGGAAGATGAGGGGGTATTTATGACCCTGTGCCTGCCTCCGGAATCTTCCCTGTCCGCCCCGTTGATGCGGCAGCGGCTCCGCCAATTCGCCAGCGGGGAAAAGGCCATCATCCTGCAACGGTTCTTCAAAACCGGGCCGGGTCAGTATGGGGAAGGGGATCGGTTTTTGGGCATCGTGACGCCGGACATCCGCCTCGTGGCGAAGGAATGTCGTGACGCGCCGCTTGCCGCGATCAGGAAGCTGCTGAGGTCCATGTGGCACGAGGAGCGTCTGCTGGCGCTCCTGATCCTGGTGGGTCGGTTCGAACGGGGCGACGCCAGGATCCAAAAGAAGATCTGTGACCTCTATCTAAGGAGCGCGCGTTTCATCAACAACTGGGACCTGGTGGACCTCACGGCGCCGAAGATCGTGGGGCCTTTTCTGGCCGACAAGCCCCGCGCGCCGCTCTACCGGCTGGCGGCGTCAGAGAATCTCTGGGAGCGGCGCATCGCGATTCTGGCCACCTTCCATTTCATCCGGCGGGGAGACTTCACGGATACCCTGGCGATCTCCGGGCTCCTGCTGCGGGACAGGGAGGATTTGCTGCACAAGGCTGTGGGCTGGATGCTGCGGGAGACGGGAAAACGGGACAGCGCGGTGCTGGAAGGCTTTTTGAGGAAGCACTATGCGGCCCTGCCGCGCACGACGCTGCGGTATGCCATCGAGCGATTCCCCGAACCAAAGCGTAAGCAATATCTGGAAGGAACGGCGCTATAGGAAGAGATCACGATCGGCGCCCGGAAGGAGTGCCACGTCCAGGGCAAGACGTTTACGGGCGGTCTTTTTGAACTTGAGATTTTCCGGGCTTTGGTTTACGGTGCCTTCCCTGGCGTTGCCGGGGTCTAAGCAGACGAAAAGGGCCGTCGCAACGCGCCAAGGAGCAGGGGGTAGTTTTATGTTGAAGAAACGCTTGATTCTTTGCGGATTTGGCAAGGTGGCAAAGGCCTTCGCCACCTTGATTGCGGAGCGGGATCGGGAGCTGGGCGATAGGTACGGCCTCAATTTTGAGCTTGCCGCGGTGGTGGGCACTGGCGGGGCGGCAATTTCCAAGCAGGCGCCCCTGCCCCTGGCAGAACTTCTTTCCCATGTCGAAGCGGGGGGCATGGTGGAGACCCTGCCCGGCTATGGCGTTCCCGGGATCTCCGGGGCGGAGGTAATCGCAAAGCTGGAGGCGGACGTCGTTCTGGAGACCACGCCGACAAATCTCAAGGATGGTCAGCCGGGCTGGGAGTACACACTGGCAGCCCTTAACAGGGGGCGGGATATTGTTTTTGCCAATAAGGGACCCCTGGTTCTCCATTACCGGGAGATCCAGGAGCTGGCAAGGGCAAGAGGGGCCAGGATCATGATGAGCGCGGCAACCGCCGCCGCCCTGCCCACCCTGGACGTCGGACTGATCTGCCTTGCCGGGAGCCGGATCACCTCCGTGGAGGGAATCCTCAACGGGACGACCAACTATATCCTGACCAGAATGCATAAGGACAAGTCCACCTATGAAACGGCCCTGCGGGAGGCGCAGAAGCAGGGCATTGCCGAGACGGACCCGAGCCTGGACGTGGAAGGCTGGGATACAAGGAATAAACTGTACCTGATTGGAAGCCGGATATTTGAAAGGGATATTGCCCTTCAGAATATTCGGGTAACCGGCATCAATGGCATCCTGCCGGAGGTTATTGCCAAGGCCTCCGCCCGGGGCAAGGTGATCAAGCTGCTGGGCAGCGCCTGCCTGGAAAACGGGATGCTTACGTTGACGGTTGAACCCCGCGCCCTGGACCCGGACCATCCCCTGGCCGCGGTAAACTACTCGGAAAAGGCGATCTGCTACGAGACGGACACAATGGGCCGGGTGATGGTCATGGGCGGGAAGAGTTCCCCCGTCGGGGCGGCGGCGGCGATGGTGAAGGACCTTATCCATTTATCCCTGCTCCCGGCCCTGTGATCCCGGGGGGAAAGATTTCTCCCTTACCATGTTATTATCGCTGTAAATATAAAACAAGGAGATGAGAGTTATGAAGATAGCCGATCGGATGGAAGCGATTCCCTTTTCGGGGATTCGCAAGGTATTTGAAGAGGTGTTGCGCCGGGAGAAGCTGGGGGAAAAGATCATCAACCTCAACATCGGGGAGCCGGATTACGACACGCCGGCGCATATCAGAGAAGCGGCCAAAAAGGCCCTTGACCAGGGCAAGACCCACTATTCCTCAAATTTCGGCATCCCGGAACTGAGGGAGGCGATTGCGGAAACCCTGAGCAGGGAGAACGGCCTGTCCTACGACCCGGCCACCGAGATTATTGTGACCGTCGGGGGAAACGAGGCCGTTTTGATGACCATGATGGGTCTCCTGAATCCGGGCGATGAAGTGCTGATTCCCGATCCCTGCTGGCTCAATTACTTCTACTGCGCCCAGATGGCCGGCGGCGTTCCGATTTCCGTGCCCGCGAAGGAGGAATATGATTTCGTTCCCCAGCTCGAGGATTTCCGTTCTCGAATCACACAAAGGACGAAGATGATCATCATCAACAGCCCGAACAATCCCACCGGTGCGGTCTATCCGGAGGAATTCCTTCGGGAACTGGCCAAACTCGCCCAGGAAAAGGATCTCTTTGTGCTTTCCGACGAGATATACGGAAGGATGGTCTATGACGGGGCGAAGCATGTAAGTATCGGAACCTTGCCGGGGATGAAAGAACGGGTCATTACGGTCAGCGGATTTTCCAAAACCTATTCCATGACCGGCTGGCGCCTCGGCTTCGCGGCGGCCGATCGTACTTTGATTTCCGCGCTGATCCGCATCCACCAGTATGCCACGATCTGCGCGACCTCGTTCGCCCAGTGGGGGGCGGTGGCCGCCCTCCGGGGTCCTCAGGACGAGATCAACGCCATGCTAGAAGAGTTTGGCCTGCGGAGAAACCTCGTATATGATGCCCTTAAGGGAATGCCGGGGCTCCGGCTGGCCAACCCGAAGGGGGCCTTTTATCTCTGCCCGAATATCGCCGCGACCGGAAAAACGCCGATGGAATTGACCCAGTATCTGATTGAAGAGGCCAAGGTCGCAGTGGTCCCCGGCACGGTCTTCGGGGAATACGGCCAGGACCTCATCAGAATATCCTACGCCAATTCCCGGGAGAATCTGCAAATCGCCATGGAAAACATGAAGAAGGCCTTGGCAAAAATCTGCTGAGGAAGCGGAGGGGAAGGAAGATGCTTGGCCCTTGATTTCATATTCCAGGTCAGCAATGTCCGGTTAGCTTTTAGCATCATCCATTGATACTCTTTTTGGTTCGGGTTTTATTCCTCTCCCTTCAAGGGGGCCTTAGGAGGGGCACTACCAGATTCCTCCTCTCAAGGGGGCCTTAGGAGGGGCACTACTTAATTCCTCCCCCTACAAGGGGGCCTTAGGTGGGACACTACTTAATTCCTCCCCCTTCAAGGGGGTGGTTTGGCGGGGTATGGGGTTATA
>JAXMLI010000366.1:0-3262 GCA_034368785.1 Smithellaceae bacterium
AAGGCGGAAATCCGGTCGGTAGCGACAATCAGCAGGTATTCGTTCCCCGCCTCATAGATATCCCTTACCTTGCCCCGGGCCAGGAGAGTCAACCCGGGCAGGTCGGTTTTAAAAATACCGCTCTTGTTCATCTCTCTTCCCTACAGGTATGGATTGTAACGCTTTTCGTGACCGATGGAAGAGGAGGCCTTCGGGCCGTAATTATGGCCGGGCATCACCTTGGTTTCATCCGGGAGAGTGAATAGTCTCTCCTGGATGGAACGGGACATGACCTCCCAGGAACCGCCGGGCAGGTCTGTCCGTCCCACCGCCTCCACAAAGAGGGTATCGCCGGTGAAGACCAGCCCGTCGTAAAAGAGGGCCATACTGCCGGGGGAATGTCCGGGGACATGGAGGACCTTCAGGGCCACCTGGCCCACGGCGATATCATCGCCGTCTTTTACCTTGATATCCGCCGGGGGAGAGGCTGTCGCCCCGAACATCTTCAGGATCATCGCCGGCGTGTTCGCCAGCATCTCCGCGTCATCCTCGTGGACAATGATTAGCGCCCCGGTTTTTTCCCTCATTTCCTTATTGCCCGAGGTGTGATCCACATGACCATGGGTATTGACGATATATTTAATGTTGAGCTTATTGTTTCTTGCTTCCGTGATGAGGCCATCGATGTTGGCGGCCGGGTCGATGACAACGGCGTCTCCGCTTGCCTCATCCCCCACCAGGTAGGCGAAAACCGCCATCTGACCAACCTGCACCTGCTTTACAAACATGAGCCCCTCCCTGGAATATTCGTGTGATTTTACCCTTATTGCCTGCCTTTTACGGCCCAGCATCAGCGCGTCTCTTCCTATCATTTATTGCGGTTTCCCGTCAATAATTTTACTGCCCGGGGATATCAGGCCTTTTTCCGGAGGACGGCCCCAAAGAAGCCATCCGTCTGATCAACGTGGGTGGAGGTCCTAAATAAGCCGCTTTCGTCCAGGAGCCGGGCGGGCACGGAAGTTCCAGGATGGCCCAGCTGAAAATCCTTTCTTTGGCCAAGGAAATTGCCGATGACATCTTCATTCTCTTCGGGCAGGACGGAACAGGTGGCATAAACAAGATAACCGCCAATTTTCAGATAGCGGGCGGCATTCATCAGGAGGGCCAACTGGTTTGCCGCCAGTGCGGGGAGATCTTCCCTTTTCAGGCGCCATTTGATTTCCGGGTTTCTCCGCAGGGTCCCCAGGCCGGAACAGGGGGCGTCGAGCAGGATTCGGTCAAACAACCGGGGCATCTCCCCGGGCAGCGTTTCCCTGCCGTCGGCGACAATCCCCTTGATGATCCTGATTCCCCGTTTTTGGGTCGCATCATGAAGCGCCTCAATCTTTTCCTGCCTGATGTCAAGCGCAAAGATCGAACCCTGATTATCCATTAATTCTGCCAAATGGGTGGTCTTACCTCCGGAACCGGCGCAGAGATCCAACAGGGTTTCGCCCGGCCGGGGCGAGACCAGCCGGGAAATGAGCTGTGACGCCTCGTCCTGAATATAGAACTGCCCGGCTTTGTAACAACTCATTTCACTAAGGGGGCCGGGCGGATTGGTCAAATGCAGCCCATCGGGAGACAGGATCGTCGGAGTCGCCCCAATGCCCGGGGCGAGAAGTTCAGCGATAAGTTGCTCCCTTGATGTCTTTAATCGGTTTACCCTTACCGTCAGGGGGGGGATTTCATTGTTGGCCCGGCAGATCGCGCTTGCTTCCGCCAGACCGAAGATTTCCCTGAACCTCTCCACGAGCCAGGGGGGATGGGAATGGACTACCGAGATATAGCCGATGGGGTCTTCACTTTCAGAGGGGAAAACCAGACGGTCCCGCTGCCGGATCGCGTTGCGCAAGAGGGCATTAACCAGGCCCTGGCGGTTGGGGACTAACCATTTTGCCGTCTTGACGGCCTCATTCACGAGCGCGAAGGAAGGGATCCGGTCGGTAAAGAATACTTGGAAAAGACCAACCCGGAGAATATTCCTGACCGGCGGGGAAATGTCCTTCGCCTTGCCGTGGTAGATTGCTTTTATTACCCAGTCGAGAAACGCCTGCCGGCGCAAAACCCCGTAGACCAGGTGGGTAAGAAGCGCCCGGTCAGGTTTGTCCGGCAGAAGACCGCCGCTTAACGTCTCATCCAGGAGGGGTTCGGCGAAGGCGCCCTTATCCACCCGGTTCAGGATGGACACGGCGAGTAATCGCGAGGTCTTTTTCACCTAAACTCCCGGAGGGGCATTATCGGCAGTTAAAGGCGGGCGGCCCGTCATCGCCTCGATTACCTCAATGAGTTGAGATGAATCTTCATGGCCTCCGCCGCGACCGATCAGGGCATTGAACAGCTCGGTGACCAGGGCGGTTCCCGGGAGCACGAGCCCCAGGCGATGGGCCTCCTCCATGACCATGCGGATGTCTTTATAATGAAGGCGCGCCTCGATCCCGCGGGCATAATCCCGTTCAATCATCCTCTTTCCCAGCACCTCCAGGATCCTGCTCTGGGCTGATCCGCCGGAAATGGCCTCGTAAACCCGTTCCGGGGAGACCCCGTTTTTGCGGGCAAAGGCGAAGGCTTCGGCCAGGGCGTGAATCGTGATCAGCAATACCACCTGGTTGCAGGCCTTGGCGACCTGGCCCGCGCCATTCGGTCCAATATGAACGATCTTTTTGCCCAGGCAGGAGAACAGGGGCAGGACCCGGTCGAATACCTCTTTCTCGCCCCCGGCCATAATAGAGAGGGTGGCATCTCTGGCCCCTATTTCTCCGCCGGAAACAGGGGCGTCGAGCATTTCAATGCCTGACTCGGCCAGACGTGCGGCCATCATCCGGGTGGCGGAGGGTGAAATGGTGCTCATATCCACGACAATGACGCCCGGTCCGGCCCCTTCCACGATTCCCCGGGAACCAAGCACCACCTCCTCAACATCCCTGGTGTAGGTTACCATCGTGAAAATCACCTCACTCTTTCGGGCGACTTCCGCGGGGGAATCGGAGACCTCCGCGCCCAGCGCGGCCAGGGGCGCCAGAGACTCTTTGCGCCGCCCGTAAATGGAAAGCCGATACCCGCCTTTCAGGAGGTTTTCAGCCATGGGCCTTCCCATGACGCCCAGACCGATGAACCCTGCCCTCGTAATCATTCCTTTGCCCCGCCAGTCATATCGTTGCTCGTCTCATGAAAAATACGAAATATTTGTTTCACGGCCTCGTAAAAAGTCCCCCCGCCGCCAGGCGGCCCCACATCGACGAGT
>JAXMLI010000367.1:0-26902 GCA_034368785.1 Smithellaceae bacterium
ACTATTGGAGCATGAATAGACCGGCGTAAGGAGTAAGGTATAAGACGTAATGTTTAAGGTGTATGGTGTAAGGTGTAAGGCATTAAGCATGGGCATTAAGCCCTAAGCCCTAAGCCTTTTTGGAGGATACAATCCGTGGAAGATATTTTCAGTTATTTTGAAAAACCAAAAGATCCAATCAGGTTCAGTGCCATAAAAATATCAATTGCATCGCCGGAAACGATTCTCTCCTGGTCCCACGGAGAGGTAAAGAAGCCGGAAACGATAAACTATAGAACGTTCAAGCCGGAGAGGGATGGACTTTTTTGTGCCAAGATATTTGGCCCCGTCAAGGATTATGAATGTCTTTGCGGCCGTTACAAGAGAATGAAACACCGGGGAGTGGTCTGTGAGAAATGCGGGGTAGAGGTCATCCCCTCCAGGGTAAGAAGGGAAAGGATGGGTCATATTACCCTCGCTACGCCCGTTGCGCATATCTGGTTTCTCAAGAGTCTCCCCAGTCGTATCGGTAGTGTCCTGGACATGACCCTTAAGGAACTTGAACGGGTTCTCTATTTTGAATCGTGGATCGTGATGGATCCGAAGAATACCCCCCTCAAAAAGAAGGAATTGCTTTCCGACGAGGAGTATCTCGACCAGAGGGAACGATACGGTGAGGGTGGTTTCGAAGCCGGTATCGGGGCCGAGGTAATCAGAAAGCTCTTGATGGAGGTTGATGTAGAAAAAGAGTTCGCCGAGTTGCGCGCGGAACTCAAGGTTTCCGTATCCGATACGAAGAAGAAAAAGCTGATAAAAAGGCTGAAGGTTATGGAGGCCCTTCGCAAGTCGGGAAATAAGGCAGAATGGATGATTCTTACCACACTGCCGGTTATTCCGCCGGATCTGCGTCCCTTGGTTCCCCTGGATGGCGGGCGGTTTGCCACCTCGGATCTCAACGACCTGTACCGACGGGTGATTAATCGCAACAACAGGTTGAAGCGGCTGCAGGAGCTGAACGCGCCGGAGATCATCATCAGAAACGAAAAGAGGATGCTTCAGGAAGCGGTGGATGTTCTGTTTGACAATGGCCGACGGGGCAGGGCCATTACGGGTACCAACAAGCGCCCCCTCCGCTCCCTCTCGGACATGTTGAAGGGAAAGCAGGGAAGGTTCAGGCAAAACCTCCTGGGCAAGCGGGTAGATTATTCGGGCCGCTCGGTCATTACCGTAGGTCCTGATCTGCGGCTTCACCAGTGCGGGCTGCCCAAAAAGATGGCACTGGAGCTTTTCAAGCCCTTCATCTACAACAGACTCCTGGAAAAGGGGTATGTAACCACCGTAAAAAGTGCGAAGAAGATGGTGGAAAAGGAAACAGCGGAGGTGTGGGACGCCCTTGATGAAGTGGTGCGGGAGTATCCGGTGATTCTCAACCGGGCGCCTACGTTGCACCGGCTGGGGCTCCAGGCCTTTGAGCCGGTCTTGATCGAGGGCAAGGCCATCCGTCTGCACCCTCTGGTTTGTCCGGCCTTCAACGCGGACTTTGACGGTGACCAGATGGCGGTTCACGTGCCTCTCTCCCTGGAAGCGCAGGCCGAGGCGCGGATTCTGATGATGTCAACCAACAATATCCTGTCCCCCGCTAATGGCAAACCGGTGATCCTGCCCAGCCAGGATATCGTCCTGGGCATTTATTACCTGACGAGGTCACGGCCTGGCGTCAGGGGTGAGGGGCTGCTCTTTGCCGACGCTGCTGAGGTCAGGAGCGCCTATGACGCGGGGGTGGTCGATCTTCACGCGGAGATCAGGGTAAGGATCGAGGGTGAAAGGAAGGTCACGACCGTGGGCAGGATCATCCTGCACGAGATCATCCCCGAGGCCATCTCCTTTGATGTTACCAATAAAACCATGAATAAGAAAGAGCTGGAAAATCTGATAGATTACTGCTACCGGCTCTGCGGCGATAAGACTACCGTTCTGTTGGCAGACCGTTTGAAAGATCTCGGTTTCCGCTATGCTACCATTTCCGGTGTTTCTTTCGCCATGCATCACATGATTATTCCGGCGACCAAGAAGGAAATCGTGGCCCGGGGAGATAAAGAGGTACTCAAAATTCAGAAGCAGTACATGGATGGTCTCATTACAGACGGGGAGAGATACAATAAGGTCATTGATATCTGGAACCAGGCTACAGAGCGGATAGCCACGGAAATGATGGCCGGTATCGAAAAGGATGAGATAATTAACAGCCGGGGCGAGAAGATCAGGGTGGACAGCTTCAACCCCATTTACATGATGGCCGATTCCGGGGCCAGAGGCAGCGCCGCTCAGATTAAACAGCTGGCCGGAATGCGGGGACTTATGGCCAAGCCTTCCGGTGAGATCATCGAAACCCCGATTACGGCGAATTTCCGGGAAGGACTTTCCGTCTTGCAGTATTTTATCTCTACCCACGGCGCGAGAAAAGGTCTGGCCGATACGGCGCTCAAGACGGCCAACTCCGGCTACCTGACCAGAAGGCTGGTAGATGTAGCGCAGGATTGCATTATCACTGAGAATGATTGCGGCACCATCGACGGAATATTTGTGTCTCACCTGTCAGAGGGTGGAGAAATCATTCAGCCGGCAGGGGAGCGAGTCCTGGGACGGGTGGCCTTTGCCGAGATTACCGATCCTTATACCGGGGAGGTTATCGTTAAAGCCAACGAGGCGATAGATGAGGTCCTGGCGGAGAGGATCGACCGCGCCGGCATCGGGGAGATAAACATCAGATCGACGCTTACCTGCAAGTCCAAACACGGGGTATGCGCCATGTGCTATGGCCGTGATCTGGCGCGCGGACAATTGGTGAATATCGGGGAGGCGGTGGGAATTATTGCGGCCCAGTCCATCGGCGAGCCGGGCACCCAGCTTACCATGAGGACATTCCACATCGGGGGCACGGCCAAGTTCGACCAGCATTCCACCCTCGAAGCCCGTCATGACGGCATCATTCGGTTTATTAACGTCACGACCCTCACGAAGAAGGATGGAACCCTTGTGGTGATGAATCGCAACGGCGAAATTCATGTACTCGATGAACAGGAGAGGAGTCGTGGCCGGTACCCAATTCCCTATGGCGCCAATTTAAAGGTAAGAGACGGCGACGCGGTGGCCAAGGGGACCCTGATCGCCGAATGGGATCCCTTTTCCATTCCCATCCTGGCCGAAGTGGACGGTATCCTTAAATTCGGTGATATCACTGAAGGGAAGACCATGCAGGAATTGAAGGATGAGAACACGGGTCTTTCCCGCAAGGTCATCGTAGAATTCCGCGGGGCGGATATGAGACCCCGGGTTTCCGTCAAGGACAAGAAAGGCAAGACGGCAAAGATTGCGGGGACAAGCGCAATGGCCAGATATCTCTTGCCCATCGGGGCCAATATCGTCGTGACCGAGGGGGACGAGGTTAATGCGGGCGACATCCTGGCCAGGATACCCCGTGAAACCACCAAGACAAAGGACATTACGGGCGGTCTGCCAAGGGTGGCTGAACTGTTCGAAGCGAGAAAGCCCAAGGACTATGCCGTAATAAGCGAGATCAACGGTATTGTGTCCTATGGCAAGGAGACAAAAGGAAAGAGGAAAATTGTCATCACTCCCGATGTGGGTGAGGAGAAGGAATACCTTATTCCCAAGGGCAAACATGTGAGTGTCCAGGAGGGTGACCGCGTAGCGACAGGGGATCCCCTGATGGACGGGGTGAATAATCCCCATGACCTGTTAACGATAAAGGGCGAGAAAGAGCTTGCCAGATACCTGGTAGATGAGGTGCAGGAGGTGTACCGTTTACAGGGCGTGAAGATAAATGACAAGCATCTGGAAGTCATTGTGCGTCAGATGCTCCGCCGGGTAAAAATTATCGACCCGGGCGACACGAATTTTATCGCCGATGAACAGGTAGAGAAACACCGTTTCCGGGAGGAAAACGAAAGGGTCCTTGCTCAGGGCGGAAAGGCGGCGGTGGGAGAGCCGGTGCTGCTTGGCATCACCAAGGCCTCATTGTCTACTCAGAGCTTCATCTCCGCCGCCTCTTTCCAGGAGACCACCCGGGTGCTTACCGAGGCCAGTCTGGCTGGAAAAACGGACTATTTAAGGGGACTCAAGGAAAATGTCATCATGGGACGTCTGATACCGGCGGGCACCGGTTTGGTCATGTACCGGAAGCTCGGCATCACTGCCTCGAACCGGGAAGCGGCCGTTTCAGAAGGGCATGATGGCGATGTTGAGGGAATTGATGAAGAGAAAATGCTTGACATACAAGCAGCAAATCGATAGTATGCCCAACTTCATTGTCCTGTTTAATGATACCGTAATTTGCATGTTTTGGGAGGAGTGATGCCTACAATTAATCAGCTGGTTCGCAAGGGAAGAACCAAGATGCAGAAGAAAACCACAACACCCGCCCTTGCAGGCTCACCCCAGCGCAGGGGGGTTTGCGTCAGGGTGTACACATCCACCCCCAAGAAGCCCAATTCCGCCCTCCGGAAGGTCGCCAGGGTTCGCCTTACCAGTGGTTACGAGGTGACTTCCTACATCCCCGGCGTGGGCCATAATCTTCAGGAACACTCGGTGGTGCTCGTTCGCGGGGGAAGGGTAAAAGACCTGCCCGGCGTACGTTACCATGTTGTGAGAGGTACCCTGGACTCCGTGGGGGTTCAGGATCGTAAGCAGGGAAGATCCAAGTATGGCGCAAAGAAACCAAGCTAATCAGGGATAGGTTATGCCGAGAAGAAGAGAAGTAGTAAAGCGGGAGATTCTGCCGGATCCCAAATATCACAGCAAGACTGTGGCGAAATTTATCAACAATATTTTAAAGCGGGGCAAGAAGAGCGTGGCCGAGTCCATTCTCTACGGCGCCTTTGAGATCATTGAACGGAAGGCGAAAGAGGCGCCGCTCGAAGTATTTGATCGCGCGATAACTAATGTGAAGCCCGTAATCGAGGTAAAATCAAGGCGGGTCGGGGGGTCCACCTACCAGGTGCCGACCGAGGTAGTCCCGGCCAGGCGTTTATCCCTTGCCATCAGGTGGCTCATCAGTCAGGCCCAGGCGCGCTCAGAGAAGACCATGAGGGAAAAGCTGGCTGCCGAATTGATGGATGCCTCCCATAACCGGGGCGCCGCAGTGAAAAAACGCGAGGCGGTTCATAAGATGGCAGAGGCGAATAAGGCCTTCGCGCATTACAGATTTTAAAATGGCGTAGATCTTGGGCCGGTTTCTCGCGGGATATGATCCCCGGGCCATAAGGTATCCGCATAGAGGCTTTGATAATAGACATGAACCATTTAAAGGACAAGGAGGTAAATGGAGATGGCTAAGAAGAAATTTGAGAGGAAGAAGCCACATCTGAATATTGGCACCATCGGACACGTAGATCATGGCAAGACGACGCTAACCGCGGCGATTACCTGCCATCTCGCAAAGAAAGGCCTGGCCGAGTTCAGGCCCTTTGATTCGATCGACAACGCGCCGGAAGAAAAGGAAAGGGGCGTTACGATCAATATTTCCCATGTGGAATATGAGACGGTTAAGCGCCATTATGCCCATGTGGACTGCCCGGGTCACGCCGACTATATAAAAAATATGATTTCCGGCGCTGCGCACATGGACGGAACTATCCTGGTTGTGGCTGCCTCCGACGGTCCCATGCCGCAGACAAGAGAGCACATCCTGCTCGCCAGGCAGGTGCAGGTGCCTTACGTCGTTGTTTATTTGAATAAGGTTGACCTGGTGGACGATCCTGAACTTCTTGACCTGGTAGAGCTTGAGCTCCGAGAGCTCCTGACTGCCTACGACTTCCCGGGTGATGATATTCCCATTATACGCGGGTCCGCCCTTAAGGCCCTGGAGGCGGATAATTCCGATCATCCCGATGCGAAGTCCATTTGGGAATTAATGGATGCGGTGGATAACTACATTCCGGAGCCGCTCCGCAGCCTGGACAAGCCGTTCCTTATGCCGGTAGGCGACGTATTTACCATTTCCGGCCGAGGGACAGTGGCAACGGGAAGAATCGACCGCGGCATTGTCAAAACCGGCGAAGAAGTGGAGATCATCGGGATCAGGCCGACCTTTAAAACAGTCTGTACCGGCGTGGAAATGTTCCGCAAGACCCTGGATGAAGGACGGGCCGGCGATGACGTGGGTCTCCTGCTGCGCGGCGTAAAGCGTGAGGATGTGGAAAGAGGGCAGGTTATTGCCAAGCCCGGGTCCATTACCCCCCATACCAAGTTCAAGGCTCAGGTGTACATTCTGACCAAGGAGGAAGGCGGTCGTCATACGCCCTTCTTCTCCGGATACAGACCGCAGTTTTACTTCCGGACCACGGACGTAACGGGGGTTGCGACCCTGCCGGAGGGGGTGGAAATGGTCATGCCCGGTGATAACGTGACCATGGATATCACCCTCATTACGCCGATTGCCATGGAAGAGCAGCTCCGTTTCGCTATCCGCGAAGGGGGAAGAACGGTCGGTGCGGGTGTGGTCAGCCAGATTGTCGAGTGACAATGACTGAGGATGCAGCAGGGCGGTAACCTGTCGCATCCTCTTTACGTCTGTAATATGGGATTGATAATGAAAGATCAGAAGATAAGAATCCGTCTTAAGGCATATGACTATAAAATACTGGATCGCTCGGTCGAGGAGATTGTGGAAACGGCCAAGCGGACAGGGGCAAGGGTGGCAGGCCCCATTCCGCTGCCCACGGAAATAAATAAATATTGTGTGAACAGATCCCCTCATGTGGACAAAAAGTCCCGGGAGCAGTTTGAAATCCGGACACACAAGCGCCTTATTGACATAGTGGATCCCACGCAGGCCACGGTGGACGCGCTGATGAAGCTGGATTTGTCCGCGGGTGTCGATGTGGAAATCAGGGCGTGAGATAGCAAAGACGAATCAATAATACTTGGATTATTAAGATGATATCAATTGGGCTGATCGGCAAGAAATTGGGAATGACACAGGTCTTCATCGAAGAAGGTGAAATGGTGCCGGTAACGGTCATCGAAGTGGAGCCTTCTGTTGTCATTCAGAAGAAGACGAAAAAAGTGGATGGGTACGACGCATATCAGCTGGGTTACGGCCGGGTTAAGGAAAAGAATGTAACCAAACCCCGCAAGGGTCATTTTGATAAGGTGGGAAAAGGGTTCTTCAGGCTGCTCAGAGAGATCAAGGCGGACTCCCTGGAACTCGAAGTTGGCCAGGAAGTATGCGCGGATATTTTTCAGGCGGGCGGGTACGTTGATGTGGTCGGAACGACCAAGGGCAAGGGTTTTCAAGGTGTGATAAAGAGGCATGGTTTCAGCGGCGGCAGGGCCACGCACGGTTCCATGTTTCACCGGGCCCCTGGTTCCATCGGCGCGAGTGCTGATCCTTCCCGGGTATTCAAGGGCACCAAACTGCCTGGTCAAATGGGAGACGTCCGTAAGACTGTTCAAAATATCAGGGTTGTTGCGGTGAGGCCGGAGAGAAACCTGCTGCTGCTTAAGGGGGCGGTTCCTGGCGCGAAGAATGGATTCATTATAATTAAGCAAGCGATAAAAAAGGGGGGACCGAAGGGCTGAGAACGATCGGGAGGCGAGAAGCCGTCCCGGGATGAATAAATATAAAGCCTGGAGGTTAGGAAAATGCCGATACTAGACGTATATGATATTAACAGGGCCAAGGTCGATCAGGTCGAATTAAGCGACGCGATCTTTAACGCCAAAGTCAATGAGTCTGTCATCTATGATGTAGTCAGGATGCAGCTGGCTGCGAGAAGAAGGGGAACGTCTGCTACCAAGACCCGCGGAGAGATAAGAGGCGGCGGAAAGAAGCCCTGGCGCCAGAAGGGAACGGGGCGCGCCCGGTCCGGCACCAGCAGATCGCCTCTCTGGAGGGGTGGTGGCACGGTATTCGGACCGCAACCACGGAGCTTTGCCATCAAGGTGCCCAAGAAGGTACGGAGACTGGCGCTTATCTCCGCCCTCAGCATGAAGGTCCAGAATGAAAAGGTCCTTGTGCTCAAGGATTTCCCGATGGCCGAGATTAAAACGAAAAGTTTTAAGGCAGTGATGGACCTCTTCGACTGGGGGAAGACGCTCTTTGTCATCGATAACTCGACCCCGACGCTTCAACTCTCCTCGAGAAATATCAAGGGAGTCAAGATGGTAAGGTCGGAGGGTATCAATGTTTATGATTTGCTGGATTACGATCAGGTCGTATTTTTGGAGCCCTCGATAAGAAATGTAGAGGAGGCACTGCTGGCAAATGGATAGATATCAGATAATAAAAAAATACCTCCTGACAGAGAAGAGCTCCAAGGCGAAGGATGAGGAAAATAAGTACTTCTTTGAGGTCGATCGGCGTGCCAACAAGATTGAGATCCGCCAGGCCGTAGAGGGTCTTCTAAAGGCGAAGGTCAAGGAAGTGCGAGTCATGAACGTCGAGGGC
Source organism: Smithellaceae bacterium (assembly GCA_034368785.1). GTDB lineage: Bacteria > Desulfobacterota > Syntrophia > Syntrophales > CAMTWB01 > CAMTWB01. The sequence continues at coordinate 8,450 of JAXMLI010000367.1, forward strand.
AGGAGCAGGAGATTCGGAAAGAGCATCGGTAAAACAAAACCGTGGAAAAAGGCTATCGTAACCCTGGCCCCCGGACATACGATCGAGGTTTTCAAAGGGGTCTAAACAGAGGTTTAGACGGTAATCTAGAAGCAAAGGAAACAGGCCAATGGGAATTAAAAAATACAATCCGACCTCGCCGGGTCGCCGCTTTCAGACCTGCTCTGACTTTCAGGAGATAACAGAAACACAGCCGGAAAAGAGTCTGCTGCGCCCTTTGAAAAAGACGGGCGGGCGAAATAGTTACGGCCGAATCACCAGCAGACATATTGGCGGCGGCCACAAAAGAAAGTACAGGGTTATTGACTTCAAACGTGATAAAGATGACATACCCGCCAAGGTTGCCACGATCGAATACGATCCCAACAGAACTTCCCGAATCGCCCTGCTCAATTATGCCGATGGTGAAAAACGCTATATCATCGCCCCGGATAAATTAGTCGTGGGGGATAAGGTGCTCAGCAGTGAAACGGCAGATATTAAGCCGGGCAATGCGATCCCCCTGAAGAACATACCGCTGGGTACGCTGATCCATAATTTAGAAATCAAGGTGGGGCGCGGCGCGCAGATGATCCGCAGCGCCGGCTCATACGGTCAGCTCATGGCTAAAGAGGGACGCTACGCGCAGGTCAGGCTCCCCTCCGGTTCGGTGAGAAAGGTATTGGTGGAGTGTAAGGCGACCATCGGCCAGATCGGAAACAATGAGCATGAAAATATAACCATAGGTAAGGCCGGCAGGACTCGCTGGCTGGGGAAGAGGCCGAAGGTGAGAGGCGTCGCGATGAATCCAGTCGACCACCCTATGGGTGGTGGAGAGGGCAAGTCTTCGGGCGGGCGTCACCCTTGTACGCCATGGGGGGTTCCCACCAAGGGACATAAGACCAGGAGAAATAAGAGTACGGATAAATTCATCGTAAAGAGAAGGGATTAGAAGGTGGGACGATCAATTAAAAAGGGACCGTTTATCGATGAAAGCCTCCTCGAAAAGGTGAGAAAGGCTGAATCCTCCGGCAGCAAGACGGTTATTAAGACATGGTCACGGCGTTCAACGATAACTCCCGATCTTATTGGATATACATTCGCGGTTCACAACGGGAAAAAATTTATCCCCGTATTTGTGACGGAAAATATGGTGGGACACAAGTTGGGAGAATTCTCGCCCACCAGAACATTTTTCAGCCACTCGGGAGACCGTAAGTCGAAACTCCGTAAGTAGCCGTGTTTAGTTAAGAAAAAATTGGAGAAAGCTCATCATGGAAGCAAGAGCGATTGCTAAATATATCCGTATGTCGCCACAGAAGATGCGGTTGGTGGTAGATCTGATCAGGGGAAAGGATCTGGACGAGGCGGAGAAAATTCTCTCTTTTACCCGTAAGGCGGCGGCGGAGCCGGTTGGCAAACTTCTACGGTCGGCCAAGGCCAACGCCACGCAAAATGCCGCAATTGATGAAGATATCCTGTACGTAAAGGAAATCTATGTCGATCAGGGGCCCTCCCTGAAGAGGTGGAGGGCAAGGGCACAGGGCAAAGCAGCGCCAATCAGGAAGAGAACGTCACATGTGACGGTCGTGCTGGATGAAAAGTAGGTGGCACCGGGAATAGGTTTCGGTTTCGATAAGGTAGCGCGAATAGCCATGCCGGTAGGCAGACCGGGGATGTGATTTAAGGAGGTGGGGGTTTGGGTCAGAAGGTTAACCCGATCGGGTTGAGGTTGGGTGGTATAAAGACTTGGAGTTCTCTGTGGTTTTCTGAGAAGAATTACGTTGAATATCTTCACGAAGACCTTAAGCTCAGGGAATATCTGAAAAAGAAATTATACCCGGCCGGAATATCAAAAATCGAGATAGAGAGGGCGGCTAGTAAGGCCAAGGTCAATATATACACCGCCCGTCCCGGTATTATCATCGGCAGGAAGGGCTCTGAAATAGAGAAGCTTAAGGCCGATCTCGAGAAAATGACTCGGGGTGAGGTCATCGTAAACATCATGGAGGTCCGGAAGCCTGAAGTTGACGCCCAACTCGTCGCGGAAAACGTAGCCCAGCAGTTGGAACGACGGATTGCCTTCAGAAGGGCCATGAAGAAATGCGTGACGGCGGCAATCAAGTTCGGAGCAAAGGGCATCAGGGTTACCTGTTCCGGCCGGCTCGGTGGAGCGGAGATGTCCCGTACCGAGTGGTACAGGGAAGGAAGGGTGCCGCTGCATACCTTGCGGGCCAATATAGATTGGGGATTTACAGAGGCGCGAACCGCCTATGGCCTGATCGGGGTTAAGGTGCTGCTGTTTTCCGGGGAAGTGCTGCCGGGAAAAGAAGAAAAGGCCAGGACCAAAGGCTGGAAGGCTGAGTAGAAAAACGCGAGAGTTCTCCGAGGCCGAGTCCCCGTTGGATTCTTAGGATAGGGGTTGTTCAGTTATGTTGATGCCAAAAAGGGTTAAATATAGAAAACTGCATAAAGGCCGCATGGGAGGTAAGTGTGGCCGTGGAAATTACGTAGCCTTCGGAGAATTTGGTCTTCAGGCCTCGGAATGCGGGTGGGTGACGGCCAGGCAGATTGAGGCGGCGAGAATTGCCATGACCAGACACGTCAAGAGGGGCGGGAAGATCTGGATACGGGTATTTCCCCATAAGTCTGTAACGAGGAAACCGGCAGAAACAAGGATGGGAAAGGGGAAGGGAGCGCCCGAGGGATGGGTGGCCGTGGTAAAACCCGGTTTCATCCTTTATGAAATGGAGGGCGTATCCCGAGAGGTAGCCAAAGAGGCATTCCGCCTGGCGGCGCATAAGCTGGCGATTCCCACCAAGTTTGTTGAGCGGGAGGTGTCAGGTGAAAATTGAGGAACTCAGAAATCTGAGCGGTGAGGAATTGAACCAAGCCTTGGGCAAACTCGTCGATGAAGGATTCAGATTCAGGATACAGCATACCTCTAACCAATTGGAATCGACTGCCTCGCTTACGAGAGTGAGAAGAGATATCGCCAGGGTTAAGACTGTTCTCAGGGAAAGGGAGATCGGCCAACATGGAAAGTAGAGGCAACAAGCGGACTATCAAGGGAATGGTGGTCCAGAACAAGATGGATAAGACAGTGGTCGTTCGGGTAGAGAGATTAGCCAAGCACTCCGTATTTCATAAGTATCTTAGAACCAACGTGAAATATAAGGCTCATGACGAGAATAACAGCTGCAACGTGGGTGACATAGTATTGCTCGTTGAATCGCGGCCATTGAGCCGGGATAAGCGCTGGCGGGTTAGAGAGATATTGGAACGGGTTAAGTAGCCTTGGCGCTTTGGTTGATGTAAGGGGTGTTGAAATGATCCAGATGCAAACGGTTTTAAATGTAGCGGATAATTCCGGCGCAAAAAAAGTTGCCTGCATAAAGGTGTTGGGCGGCTCAAAAAGAAGATTCGCGGGCGTTGGCGATATTATCGTAGTTTCGGTAAAGGAAGCGCTGCCGAACTCCAAAGTAAAAAAAGGCGACGTCATGAAGGCGGTGATCGTCAGAACCGTAAAGGATATTCGAAGGCAGGATGGTTCCTACCTTAAATTTGACGATAACTCGGCGGTGTTGATTAACAACCAGCTTGAACCGGTTGGTACCAGAATATTTGGCCCGGTGGCGAGGGAGCTTAGAGCAAAGGATTTTACTAAGATAATATCCCTGGCGCCGGAGGTAATATAAGATTAACGGCTCGGGGCGTATGGCTTAAGGCGAAAGGCCCATAGTACTCCGCAGGAAGCCGTCTTTGAAGGGACGAAAGATGCAAAAGGTGCGTTTAAAAAAAGGTGATCGGGTTCAGGTAATAGCCGGCAAGGAGAAGGGGAAGTCCGGTAAAATACTTAAAACCATTACCGAAAAAGACAGGGTAATTGTCGAGAAGATCAATATGGTCAAAAAGCATCAGAAACCTGACCAGAAGAGCAAGGGTGGGATCGTTGAAAAAGAGGGTGCAATTCACCGTTCAAATGTAATGTACCTATGCGGGAAATGCAATAAGGCAGTCCGAGTGGGGATCAAGATCATGGAAGACGGCAAGAAGGCACGTATTTGCAACAAGTGCCGAGAGACACTCGATACATAGGTCGGATAAAATGGCGAGAATTAAGGAGTATTACAAAACGGAAGTAGTGCCAATGCTGATGAAGGAATTTTCTTACCGCAGCAGCATGGAGGTGCCTAAAATTACCAAGATCGTGGTAAATATGGGTCTTGGAGAGGCAATACAGAATGTCAAGGTGCTGGATAGCGCTGTTGCGGAGTTAGCCCAGATTACCGGTCAGAAGCCGATTATTACAAAGGCAAGACGTTCTATCGCTACCTTCAAGCTGCGCAAGGGGATGTCCATCGGAGTGATGGTTACCCTGAGACGGGAACGGATGTATGAGTTCTTTGACCGGCTTGTGAATTTGGCGCTTCCACGGGTGAGAGACTTCCGGGGCATCTCCCCGAAGTCATTCGACGGAAGGGGAAATTTTGCCCTGGGTTTGACGGAGCAGCTCATCTTTCCCGAGATCGATTATGATAAGATCGAGAAGATTCGGGGGATGAACATTGCAATTGTAACCAGCGCCAAGACTGACGACGAGGCCCGTGCGCTTCTTAAGCATCTAGGCGTACCCTTCAGAAATTAAGAATATTGAAGGATGTATTTCAGGAGGAATTGGTGTGGCAAAGAAATCCTTGATTGCTAAGGCAAAGAGAGAGCCGAAATTCGAAGTTCGGGCATACAACCGTTGCCCACTCTGCGGACGCCCGCGGGCTTATTATCGGAAGTTTGATATGTGCCGCATATGTTTGAGGAAGCTTTCTCTCCGCGGGGAACTCCCGGGGGTAATCAAGTCAAGCTGGTAGATAAGGTGTTAGGAGAGTGACATGGGGATGACAGATCCAATTGCAGATATGCTAACCAGAATACGAAACGCGAACAAGGCTCATTTCAAGGCGGTTGAGGTTTTGCCTTCGAAGATGAATCAGAATATCGCGCGGGTGCTAAAGAAGTCTGGCTTCATAAGTGGCTATGATTTAAAGAAGGACAGTGAAGGCCGGCAGGCGCTCAAGGTATACCTCAAGTACGCCGACAGCAAGAAAACCGTGCTTTGCGCCATAAACAGGGTCAGTAAACCGGGCCGTCGGGTTTACGCCAAGAGTTCAGAGCTGCCTAAAGTGCTGAATGGTTATGGCGTATCCATCGTATCCACCTCCCGGGGTGTCATCACGGACTCAGAGGCGCGGGAGTTAAACGTCGGTGGTGAGATTATCTGCAATGTCTGGTAAAAATGAACGCGGAAGAAGGGCCTTACCAAGGGCGTCTGTCTTCTCGCTACGGGAGTATATGTATGTCTAGGATTGCTAAAAAACCCATCTTGCTGCCCCCGGGAGTGAAGATGACCCAGAATAATCAGGATGTCCGGATTGACGGCCCCAGGGGCACTCTCTCGATGATTATGCCTGAGGGCGTAGATCTCATGCTGGATAACAACGTAATGACCGTCCATGGGCTCTCTCAGGAACGCAAGCAGAAGTCTTATCTGGGGCTCGTAAGGACCCTGGTGAGTAACATGGTCGCAGGGGTAACCACAGGAGTTGAAAAGAGTCTCATCATATCAGGCGTAGGTTATCGTGCGGAAGTAATAGATGCCAGGCTGAAACTTCTAATCGGGTATTCGGTTCCGGTTGAATATCTGATTCCTGAAGGGGTGACGGTAAAGGTTGATAAGCAGGTGAATATCACTGTCTCCGGCATTGACAAGCAACTGATCGGAAGGGTTGCCGCGGAGATCAGAGAGCTGAAAAAACCTGAGCCGTACAAGGGTAAGGGGATCAGGTACGCCACTGAAACGATCCGGCGCAAGGTCGGTAAATCGGTAGGGTCCAAGTAAGGCAGTAAAAGAAAGATACGGCTGGTGAAAAGATACCGGGCCTAAATTGGCGAAATTTTGATATTACGAAAAGCAACGAGGTAGAAAGTTGGCGAATAAACTTGAAAAGGTCAGGGAAAAGCGCAAGGCTCGGGTAAGAGGAAAAATAAGTGGTACCGAAGGTAGGCCCAGGCTTTCCGTGTTCAGAAGTGCCAGACACATTTTTGTTCAGGCCATCGCCGATGATCTTGGCAGAACCATCACGGAGGCGTCAACCCTGAGCAAAGAGCTGCAGGAGTCCATTTCTGGACTGAAAAAATCTGAGGCCGCCAGGGAGGTTGGGAAGCTGGTTTCGCGGAAACTGCAAAGTCTCGGGATTGAGACGGTGGTATTCGACCGTGGACCTTATCTTTACCATGGCAGGTTAAAGGCCCTGGCCGATGCCGCCAGGGAGGCGGGCTTGAAATTTTAGCATCTCCGCCTTTTTTTAAGGACGACACAGGCTCAGGGCTGGTGGGTGCGTGAACGCCCCCGGCTTAATGAGAGATATTGTGAATGCCATTTGCCCGGCGCCATAATTCGTTATATAGAGGACTGATCATTGGATAGGATAGACAAGAAAGATACGGGGCTCATCGACAAGGTAATCACCATCAACAGGACGGCCAAGGTTGTGAAAGGCGGGCGCCGGTTCCGATTCAGCGCAATTGTCGTCGTAGGAGACGGCAATGGATCGGTGGGGGCAGGACTCGGAAAGGCCCATGAGGTGCCGGAAGCGATCCGGAAGGGTCTTGAGCAGGCCAAAAAAAATATGATCAAGGTGGCGGTCATCAACAGGACAATCCCCTACGAAGTAATCGGAAAGTTCGGTGCGGGAAAGGTTATGTTAAAGCCTGCTTCTGAAGGAACGGGGCTTATTGCGGGTGGTGCGGTACGAGCTGTCCTGGAAGTCGCGGGCGTGCACAACGTCCTGACGAAATGCCTGGGTTCCCATAATCCGCACAACCTGATAAAGGCCACCCTGGAGGGTCTTGGCAGACTCAAGGATCCGGCGACTATTTACAGCCTCCGGGGGAAAGCCCTAGGGGAAAACTAATAATTACGATGAGGTAAATCGTGGAAAATAAGTTGGTTGTTACGCAGGTAAGTAGTTGCATCGGCAGGCCTGAGAAGCAGCGCGCCATTATCCGCGGGCTGGGATTAGGTAAGATGCACAGGTCGGTATGCCTTAAGGATACACCGGAGATTCGGGGCATGGTCAATAAGGTGTCGCATCTGGTGACCGTTACGGAGGTAAAGAGGGAAATATGAATCTTGGCTCATTAAAACCGCCTCAGGGCTCACGTAAAAAGAGAAAGAGGGTGGGCCGCGGTGATGCGTCGGGTCATGGAGGAACGTCAACTCGCGGTCATAAGGGACAGAAGGCGCGCTCTGGCGGCAGCGTGAGACCAGGGTTTGAAGGGGGGCAGATGCCCCTTTCCCGGCGAGTTCCCAAAAGAGGCTTTCGCAATCCCTTCAAAAAGGTCTACGCGGTTCTCAACATAGCTCAGTTGGAGGCCTTCGCGGAGGGCACCTTGGTAGACGTGAGTCTTCTCCTTGCCCGGGGACTTGTCAAGGGAAGGAATCCGGAGGTGAAGCTGCTTGCCCGGGGCGATATATCCTATCCCCTCACCATCAAGGTAGCCGCAACCAGCCAGGCCGCGCGGGAGAAGATAGAGGCGGCCGGCGGCACAGTAATAGAGCGGGGGGCGTGAGTTGCTAGACGGATTTAAGAATATATCCAAGATACCGGAGCTGCAAAAGAGAATCCTTTTCACCATAGTGATCCTCATCGTTTATCGCATTGGCGCCCACGTGCCTACGCCGGGGATTGATACGGGCGCGCTGGCCGCCTTTTTCGAGCAGGCCAAGGGGTCCCTCCTTGGTTTTTTCGATATGTTTGCCGGCGGAGCTCTGAGTAATCTTTCGATATTTGCCTTGGGCATCATGCCTTACATCAGCGCGTCGATTATTCTCCAGCTGCTTACGGTGTCCGTTCCCTATCTTGAAAGACTGTCCAAGGAAGGCGAGGCGGGGCGAAGGAAGATTACCCAATATACCCGGTATGGTACGGTGCTTCTCAGTATAATTCAGGGGATCGGTATCGCGATAGGCCTGGAAAATATGGCGGGTCCCACAGGTGTGCCCATCGTTTTGGAAGCGGGGTGGGATTTTCGCCTCATGACCATCCTGACCCTCACGGCGGGAACGGCCTTTATTATGTGGCTGGGCGAGCAGATAACCGAAAAGGGCATTGGGAACGGCATATCACTGATCATCTTTTCCGGGATCGTCGTAAATATGCCGGCGGCAATATTCAATACCGTCAGGCTGATTGCCTCGGGAGAAATGGGGATTATCCTGGTCATTTTGCTTTTTCTGATGATGATCGCGGTTGTGGGGATCATTGTTTTTGTAGAAAGCGGTCAGCGGCGAATACCCATTCAGTACGCCAAAAGGGTTGTAGGAAACAAGATGTACGGCGGTCAGAGTACCCATCTGCCCCTGAAGGTGAATACGGCCGGGGTGATACCGCCTATATTCGCCTCCTCTATTATCATGTTCCCGGCAACCATAGCCAACTTCATCCCTCATCCCTGGATGAAGACCGTCGCGGATGTACTCATCCCCGGGAGAATAGGCTATGAGGTCCTCTTTGTCGGCTTCATCATATTTTTCTGCTACTTCTACACCGCTGTCACCTTCAACCCGATAGATGTAGCCGAAAACATAAAGAAATACGGCGGATACGTGCCGGGTATCAGGCCGGGGAAAAAGACCGCGGAATACATAGATACGGTATTGACCAGACTTACCTTCAGCGGCGCCATTTATGTATCGGTGGTATGTGTTCTTCCGAGCATTCTGATCAGTAACTTCAACGTGCCTTTTTATTTTGGAGGCACTGCCCTTCTGATTGTCGTCGGGGTGGCACTCGATACCGCAGGGCAGATTGAAACCCATCTTCTAACCAGGCAGTATGAGGGCTTTATGAAGAAGGGCAAAATCGCGCGAAGAAGATAACATTTGGATACGGGCTCTTTTAAAAAGGGAAGCTAATGGTCACCCTGAAGCTACCGGCAGAGATAGAAAGGCTCCGGGAGAACAACAGGATCGTCGCGTATATCCTGGAAAAGCTCAAGGAAAACGTCAAGCCAGGGGTTACCACTCTTCAGCTCAACAGCCGCGCGGAGGATCTGGTTCGCAAAAAGGGTGTCAAGGCGGCCTTCAAGGGGTACCAGGGCTATCCTTACGCGCTCTGCACCTCGGTGAACGAAGAGGTTGTCCATGGAATGCCGTCAGGGCGCGAGCTCCAGGAAGGGGATATTATAAGTATCGATTTTGGCGTATTCCACCAGGGATACTATGGCGATGCGGCCATAACCGTACCGGTCGGGCGGATTTCCCCGGAGGCGCAGATGCTGATTAAGGTGACGGAGGCCAGTCTCTACGATGGTATTAATCAGGCGCGGGCCGGGAATAGACTGGGAGACATATCGTCCGCGGTGCAGAGGCGGGTGGAGGCGGCAGGGTTTTCCGTGGTGAGAGATTATGTGGGACACGGCATCGGCAAGAAGCTTCATGAGGAGCCACAGATCCCGAACTATGGAACGGCGGGCAAAGGTATAGAGTTAAGGGCCGGAATGGTTCTCGCGATAGAACCGATGGTAAACGCAGGCGCCTGTGAGGTCGAGGTCATGGAAAACGGGTGGACAGTTGTCACCCGGGATCACAAATACTCGGCGCATTACGAGCATTCTGTGGCAATTACCGAGGATGGACCGTACATCCTGAGTCAGCTCAAAGGAAAACCCTTTACACAGTAGCGCTAACAATTTACTTGGAGACAAAGTGGGCCGGATATGGTAAAAGAACAGCCTATTGAGGTGGAAGGCAAGGTAGTAGAGCCTTTGCCTAACGCCATGTTCCGAGTGGAACTGGAAAATGGACATCGTGTGTTGGCGCATATCTCTGGGAGAATGAGAATGCACTTCATCAAGATTCTGCCTGGCGACCGGGTTACGGTGGAGCTTTCACCATACGATTTGACCAGGGGACGGATCATTTACAGGACAAAGTAAATACGGTGCCTCTAAGGGCGCTGGTGAGGAGTTTGGTCGTGAAAGTTAGGTCTTCCATAAAGAAAATATGTGACAAGTGCAAGATAGTCAAAAGACGCGGGGTCTTGAGAGTCCTGTGCGAAAATGTCAAGCATAAACAACGTCAGGGATAAGCAGGGCAATTTCAGGAGGTTAGCAGGTGGCAAGAATCGCGGGTGTGGATTTACCGAGAAACAAGAGGATGGAGATTGCTTTAACTTACATATACGGCATTGGGAGGCCGAGGGCCAAGGAAATCTTGCAAAAGGCTGAGGTGAGCCCCGAGACAAAGACCGATATGCTGAACGATGTGGAGATCACGGCGATAAGAAACGTCATTGACAAGGAGTGTAAAGTCGAAGGTGATCTGAGGCGTGAAGTAGCCATGTCCATCAAACGTCTAATGGATTTGGGAACGTATCGGGGGTTGCGGCATCGTAAGGGTCTGCCCGTCAGAGGGCAGCGGACTAGCACCAACGGCCGCACGAGAAAGGGGCCGCGCCGGGCCATTGCGGGGAAGAAAAAGTAAATAACCATTGAATAAAATGGAGGCAAGATGGCAAAGCCAGGGAAAAAAGTAGTCAAGAAGAAAGAGAAGAAAAATATTTCTGAGGGGATTGCCCATATACAATCCACCTTTAATAATACGATAATAACTATTACAGACATGAGTGGAAATGTGATTTCCTGGTCTTCCGGCGGCGTTCAGGGTTTCAAAGGGTCCCGAAAAAGTACACCCTTTGCCGCTCAGATGTCCGCGGAGGACGCGGTCAAAAAGGCCAAGGAGCATGGCATGAGAAGGGTCCAGGTATTCGTAAAGGGGCCAGGCGCCGGTCGGGAATCGGCACTCAGATCATTGCAGCTTGCGGGCCTAACCATCAGCCTGATCAGGGATGTCACGCCGATACCCCATAATGGCTGCCGTCCTCCGAAGAAGAGAAGGGTGTAACAACTAACAACCAGCGTTGATCATAGATCAGGGAGGCTTTTTTGGCAAGATATACGGAATCTGTCTGCAGACTCTGCCGCAGAGATGGATTGAAATTATTCTTAAAGGGAGACAGGTGCTTCACCGAGAAGTGCGCCTTCGAACGGAGGGGTTACGTTCCGGGTGATCATGGACAGGCCCGGAAGAAGCAGGGGTCCGATTACGGTGTACAGCTTCGGGAGAAGCAGAAGCTCAAGCGCATGTACGGTCTTTTGGAAAAGCAATTCCGGGGATATTTTAAGAAAGCCGATCAGCAGAAGGGGATTACCGGTAGTAATCTGCTGCTGTTTTTGGAAAGGCGCCTGGATAACATTGTGTTCCGCATGGGTTTCGCCGGCTCCCGCAGCGAGGCGCGACAGCTTGTGACTCACCGGCATTTCACTGTCGGAGGCAAACCTGTTAATATTCCCTCCTATCTGATTAAAACGGGAGACGTCGTCGCGGTCCGTGAAAAGAGCATGAATACAGCCAAGATCAAGGAAGCGATGGAGATGGTCGCCCGTAGAGGATTGCCCCCCTGGATGGAACTGGACAAGGTAAACATGAAGGGCGTGGTGAAGGCGCTGCCTCAGCGGGATGATTTGACCATGCCTGTTAATGAACAGCTGGTGGTTGAGCTCTATTCGAAGTAGTGTGATAATCAAAAATATAGGGAAAAAGTATGCAGAAGAACTGGCTCAGCTTGATACACCCCAAGAGGATCGATATCGATGAAACCTCTCATACGCCCCTTTATGGCGAGTTCAATTGTCAGCCCTTGGAGAGGGGCTTCGGCACTACCCTCGGCAATGCCTTAAGAAGGGTCCTCATCTCTTCCATACCTGGCGCGGCGGTGGTCGCGTTAAGAATGGACGGCGTTCAACATGAATTCTCCACCATTCCGGGCGTAAAGGAAGACGTGACAGATTTTATCTTGAATCTCAAGGGTGTCCGGTTCAAGATCCATGAGGGAGAAGTAAAGAAAGTCCGGTTGGATGTTCAGAAGGAAGGAATCATCACGGCAGGAGATATAATCACCGATGGGACGTTAGAGGTGATGAACCCGGATCATTTCCTCGCCAGCATGAGCAGCGGCGCGACGCTCAATGCCGAACTGGAGGTTGAACTCGGGCGCGGGTACGTGCCTGCAAAAAGACAACACGACCCGGATCAGCCGGTGGGGACAATAAGTATAGACGCCAATTTTTCGCCGATAAAAAAGGTGAATTATACGGTGACCCATGCCCGTGTCGGACAGATAGCCGATTACGATCGTCTTACTCTGGAGGTATGGACTGACGGAAGTATCTACCCGGAGGATGCCGTGGCGTGCGCCGCCAGGATTCTTAAAAGCCAGCTCGATATCTTCATAAACTTCGAGCAGATTGAGGACGAGAAATCCCTGGATGCGGATGTACCCCCGGATATCAACGATAAACTCCTCCGAAGTGTGGAAGAACTGGAATTGTCCGTGCGCTCGGCAAATTGCCTCAAGAATGCCGGCATTGAGACAATAGGGGATCTTGTGAGGAGAACCGAACCGGAGATGTTGAAAACAAAGAACTTTGGTCGAAAGTCACTCAACGAAATAAAGGAGATCCTCGGTGAAATAGGCCTTAATTTCGGAATGAAACTTGACTTTCCCCCCTGGAATCAGGCGAAACGCGAACCGGTATCGGAAGAATAAATAAGACTATCCTAAATAGTGGGAAAGGAACATATAAATGCGTCACGGCAGATCAGGAAGTAAACTGGGACGGACCTCGAGCCATCGGGACGCCATGTTCAGGAATATGGTGACCTCCATATTGAAACATGAGCAGATCACTACCACCGACGCGCGGGCGAAGGAACTCAGAAGGGTAACGGATAAAATGGTAACACTGGGCAAGAGAGGGGATCTCCATGCCCGGAGACAGGCCCGAGCCTACGTGAGGGATAATGAAACAGTAGGGAAGTTATTTTCTGAACTTGCCGGCAGATATCAGACCAGAGAGGGTGGCTATACGAGAATAATCAAGACGGGATATCGGGCGGGAGATAATGCCCCCCTTTCGATAATCGAACTGATGGACAGGCCGCAGAAGGCGAAGGTCGAGAAGAAGGCCACAGAAAAGAAATAAAGAAAAGTAGAATCAGAGAAAATGACGCTTCTTAAAGGGCAGGTTATAACCTGCCCTTTTTATTTGGCGTGTTTCGGGTATTCCGGGCAGGTATTCCGGGCAAAAAATACCTTGCCCCGCCGTACGGAATGAGGGATGAATCCCGGTAGAATGCTTATAATCCACCGGGAAGCACATCCGTGGCCTGCCAATGAACAATTTCCCCGATGCTCAGCCTTGACATATTATGAGCATATGCTTATTATCGATTCCGTGGAGAGAGATAATGCCGAGACCGAAGTGCTGTAGACAGATAGGCGTCATGCCGGGGAAAACCTGTTTCCAACCGGAGGGTGCGGCTTCTTCTTTTTTTGAGGAGGTGATTTTGACCCTCGATGAGTACGAGGCGATCCGTCTGGCCGATCTCGCAGGGTTGTATCAGGAAAAGGCAGCCTCCCAAATGAACGTTTCGCGACAGACGTTCGGCAGGATCATCGAAGCGGCGCACCGGAAGGTCGCCGATGTCCTCGTCAACGGGAAGATTCTGAAGATCGAAGGCGGTTCCGTTTCCATGAAAGCCGAGTTTCCGTCCCGCTGTCCGCGCTGCCGACAGGCAGTTAGCCCAGACTGTTGCAAAGACAATGAAATGGGTTGCCCGCATTGCAGAGAGCATACGTAAAATCATACTGTTTTGAAAAGGAGAAGGTTATGAAAATCGCTTTACCGTCACGTCAAAAACGAGTGGATGAGCACTTCGGCCATTGTGAGTATTTCACGGTATTCACCGTCAATGAAAACAATAAAATCATCTCGGAAGAGACGGTTTCCTCTCCGGCGAATTGCGGCTGCAAATCGGACATTGCCCAGACACTTGCACAGATGGGCGTCAGGATGCTGCTGGCCGGCAACATGGGCCAGGGGGCCGTGAGCGTATTGAACGGATGCGGAATCGATGTGCTGAGGGGGTGTACGGGTGAGGTGAAGGCGGTTGCCGAAGGTTGGCTTGCCGGAAACCTGAAGGATTCGGGAAGCGCCTGCGATCTGCACGAACACGGATGCCATGAAGCCTGACGGCTTACGCCAAAACCGGTGAGCAAGGATTTCCCGATCAATGGAGATGTATGATCATGAAACGGCCGACCTTGCTTGAAATCCTGAAAACGGCCCTGTATGTCGGCGCTGTCGGCTACGGCGGACCGGCGATCCTGGCGTTGATGAAGAGGGTCATCGTCAATGAAAAAAAATGGGTCTCCGATGAGGAGTTCATGAACGCCTTGAGCCTGGCCCAGATTTTGCCGGGGGCGACGGGGGTGACCCTGCTGGGTTACATTGGCCAGAAGCTGCGGGGGGGGTGGGGCGGCATCCTGATGCCCTTTGCGTTTGCCTTTCCGGCCATGGCGGCCATCACCATTTTGGCCTGGGCCTATTTCGAGTTCGGCGACCTGAAATTTGTCCATTCGATCTTCATGGGCCTCGGGGCGATGGTGGTCGCATTGCTGGTCAACGCGACCCTGACGATGGGAAGATCGATCTTCCAGGGGATGGACCGCAACGCCTTCAAAGGCATTGTGATTGCGGCGCTTTCATTCTTGGGGATCCTCTATCTGCGATGGAATGTGATTTATATCATCCTCATTTCCGGGGTCTTGGGGGCGTTATTCTTTTACTTCAGTGGAGCGGTTGAACAGGGAAAAGCGCCTGAGCGTCCGGGTGCGGAGGTTGACGTCCCGGAGGCGACCGGATGGAGAAATCTTATACCCCCGGCGGCGCTGGCTGCTTTGCTCGCCGTCGTCTTTGGGTTGTTCGACGGGACGTGGACCATCTTTGCGACGTTCTTCAAGATCGGATCATTCGCCTTCGGCGGCGGCTTTACCGCCATTCCCATCATTCAGAGCGTCGTCGTGGATGGGATGCACTGGGTCGACCTGAAGGCCTTCCGCGACGGGATCGCTCTGGGACAGATCACGCCAGGGCCGGTTTTCATCACGGCCACCTTTATCGGCTACAAGGTCCAAGGGATCATCGGGGCCGTTATCGCCTCCATCGGTATTTTCACCCCTTCGCTGGCGGCCATGATGCTGCTCAGCAGGGCTCACGCCAGGATCAAGAATCGTAGAATCGTCAAGGCGGTCGTTCGGGGGTTCTTATCCGGTTTTATCGGGCTTCTCCTCTTTGTCGTCTTGCAATTCGGTGTCCAATCCCTCGTTACCTGGCAGGCATGGGTCGTGTTTGCGGCTTCCTTGATTTATCTCCTGGGTTGGAAAAAAGACGTCCTATGGCTGATCCTTGGGACCATCGGCATTTCGTTCCTGGCCTTTTGAGTGGATACTTATAAACTTGATGAAGCGGTAAAAACTCTCCCGGGCGTCATTCCCGACTCGATCCGGAATGACGAAAAATTGTTTTTCGGACTATTTACCGCTTCGTCGTAACTCGGGGTATTGATAATCCTTGAATGGCAGCGCCCCAGAACAATAAAAAGCACCTTTTCCGTTTCAATGACAACCGACTGGTCATCACGGAGGTCATCCTTCACATACCCTTCGCCTGATTTTACAACCTGCTTCTGATCGCCAAATTCATGATCCGTCCGGTGGGGGGGCCTCCCCCGTCGAATTAGAGAGGAAACAACCCGAAATCTGGAATTAAGTGTTGTGTCCTCCCTGGCGCCGAGACTTAAGGTAAAGAAAGAGGCCGAAAATTCCGGCGATATATCCCAACCCCCCGATGATTTCCGTTAGCCCGGGTCTTTTGCTGTCTCTTTGCAGCTGCTGCATCATGGTCATCAGAGGGGCCATTTTTTTATCGAGGGCCTTATCCAGGGCGGCCTCCAATTCCTCTCTGGCAAGGGCCTGGTGGGCCGGAACGGGCGCCGCGCCTGCGGTCATTGGCTGCCTGTACGCCTTATATTCCCCCTGAGGCAGCGCTCCCTTCAGTTCTTCCGCGGCTAGAAGAAAGGTGTCCCGATGGCCCGACCGATCGCTTAACACAAGTTTCAGCGACGCCGCACCGGGAATCTCGAACGAGTAAGCGCCATTCTCATCGGTTATCCCTTCGAGGAGCTTATCATTCGTTTTTTTATCATAAACGGCAACAGTCGCCCCCTGGCATTTTTTGCCATTGGCATAGTAACTCTCGGTAAATACCTTTCCCTCTCTGGCAACGGCATAGATGTTTATTTTGTGGGCATGGGCGACAGAGGCCAGCGCTAAAAACGAAACTGATATTATCAATATAATTATTGTCCCGGGGAAACTGTAAAGGTACTCCCTTTCACCTGAGGCCGACATGTCCCATTTTTTCATAATTTTCCTTCTTTTTTAGTACCTGCCACTGCCTCCCTATTTCCCTCATCTGAGGTGAAAAAGCAAGGCGATGATCTCTCCCATCTCTCTCTGCTCCCTCGCGATCATTTCCCAATAATCCGACTACTTTTCGATGAACCCAATATCTCTTAGTGTCTTATTATCTGCCTGGAGCAGATCGGCCGGTGCGACCCCGGCAGGCAGTTCAAACTCATGAACCTTGGACAGGAATTTTTCCGGTTTGTCCAGCAGGCCAAGTAGTTCCTGATTCATCCTGAGTCGCCAGGCCCAGCCGATTCCTTCCCGCTTGGTTTGCAGGAGGTCCCAATCAAAGGTTAAGGCGATAGCCCTGCCAGTTTGCGCCCTCTCGTTGTAAACCACATATATGCCCGTCAGATTTTTCCAGCGGGAGGGCATCAAGGTCTTTTGGGCCTCGGTCATGGGGAGGGTAGTAAAGAATTTTTTCCCCGATGTGGCGTTAAACAAGACCTGTAAGGCGTCATCGTGACAGTTTGGCGCCGTGCTTATGAAGTAGTATCTATCCCCTTGTCCTAAAGGCAGATGACGCTCCAGGTAAGCCGCGATCATATAACCCATAGTCACACCGGGGCATACATGGTCGTGAAACTCGCCCGTCCGGAGGAGATCATAGGGGGCGCCGGCCGCCCATTGATTGGCAAAGGTAACAATGGTAAATTCCCGGCCCTGGAAAATCCGTTCTTTAACCTTGTTATCCCACGTAGTTGGGTCTTCTAAAAGCCTTTTGGCCGCAATGTTTTCCTTTTTCACTTTAAATATCTGACTGGTAAGCTCTCCCTTTGCCATCGTCGGCGCTTCCAGAAAAACCCCCTCACCGGAGGGGCGGTGAAAGATAAAAAACCAGGGATTTGCGTTTCTGGTCGAGGAAATGCGCAACAGATTACCCTTGCCCGGCGAGGTGTCGGTGGCCCAGCTTATCCCTTCGATTGCCGCCATCGTGGAGTCATTATTAAAACGACAATTTCCGGCGTTGGTGATCACGAGCAGCTCGCCTGGTTTGAGGTTTTTTAGCTTCAGATTAGCCAGGCCTACCTTTCCGGCCAGCTTACCTAATTGATAGGCCATCCTGTCTTTGGGCTCAAATTGGGACTCGGTAATTTCGCAGGCCAAGGCGGTGCCGATAAACAGATAAACAACGGCCAAGATAACTGAATAAATGAACAGGGAGTTTCTCCTCATGGTTTCCTCCTCGGATCGTTGGTTTCGCTATGTTATTAATAATTAATTCGTGCCACTTGCTGACCAAAAAAATAATTATCCGTGTTTCCCTGTTACCTTATTTCCGTCCCGGCAAAATATACCCCGCATGGCAGTACGTGTCACGATTTAATGATTAATGGCACAAATGTCAAGCGATTTATTGGGGGCATCGTTACGAGTACCCTGCCTTTGCGGAGGGGGGGCAGGTTCCTGCTCGCACCGTAGTTTCTTCCTTCAGTTCAGGGGCTTTTACGTGGGAAATCAGCGTTCGTTCGCCTCATTCCTGAGGGCTTTCAAGCCTGACTGATGATCCTTGCCACTCCTCGGGAAATATGTTAACCACCTTCCGTGATTATAGATCCTTCGGGGACGGGATGACTTACAGCAACTATCTGGCCGAATTGGCCTTTTTTAATGTTAATACCATCCATCTCGGTCTGGGGCCAATCAGCCGCCTCCTGACTCGTCTTGGCAATCCTCAGGAAGACTACCCGGCGGTGTTGATCGGCGGCACCAACGGCAAAGGTTCCATCGCCGCCCTGACGGCCTCGATTATCAAAGAAGGGGGATACCGGGTTGGTCTTTACACCTCCCCTCATCTCGTTGACGTCAGAGAGCGTATCCGTATTAACGGCGAGATGATTTCACCGGAGGATTTGTCGGCGTTGGTGGCCGAGGTGAAGGGACACCTCCGGGAAGATGCGACCTACTTCGAATTTCTCACCGCCGTGGCCTTTCTTTATTTCCAAAGGGAAAAGGTCGATGTTGCCGTTCTTGAGGTTGGCCTGGGGGGGCGGCTGGATGCGAC
>JAXMLI010000368.1:0-3096 GCA_034368785.1 Smithellaceae bacterium
GGAGAAAGACCGCATTATGGGCAAAGAGATTGGGCATAAAAAAGAGTTCCTTTTTTTTCCCGAGATAATGCGCCTCCATAACCCTGATCTTTTTCTCCCTGGTATAAGCTATAAAATCCTTGATGCTCAAAAACCGGACATTGGGCGTGTCATACCAGCATCCGGGAAGGGTATCGGTCACCGGCGCGGTGCCGCGAAAAAAGAGGTTGCATCTGGCCGACAGGTGGGAAAAGTTGGGAAAGCCCACCACGACCTTTCTCCCGACCCGCAGGGCATCCTGAATCACGAGATCGACCTTTCTCACCTCCTGCATGCTCTGATTGAGGAGGACGTAATCAAAGGAATTATCCGGGTATTCCGACAGGCCCCTTTCAATATCCGTCTGGAAGACGCTCAGTCCCTTTTTCACACAACGATAAACCGCATCATCATCAAGCTCCACCCCCTGAACCTTCGCGTTTTTATAACGGGCCAGGAGATATATCAGTTCTCCCGTGCCGCACCCCAGATCCAGCACCCGGGCGCCCGGGTCCACGATCTTGTAGATGATCTTGTGATCAATCCTTACGTCGTCACGCTTCATTACGGCCTCGTAAAAAGTCGGAAAACCTCACCTTTTGTCGTTCCCGCGTAGGCGGGAATCTAGTGAATTAAATTACTTCTGGATTCCCGCCTTCGCGGGAATGACGCCTTTGGTACTTTTTACGAAGTCGTCACGCTTCATAGTCGTCGTCATTATACCCGCTGAATATCTTATCGAGAAAATGTCTGATCAGGTCCGTCTCCTGTTCAACTTCCAGCAGAAAGGCATCATGCCCGTAGGTCGACCGCAGATCGCAGTAGGTGGCATTGACCTGCCTTATCTTCAATTCCCGGACGATCTCCTGGGACTGATAGGAGGGATACAGCCAGTCGGACTTGAAGGAGACTACCAGGAAGCGGGTATCTATCGTCTTGTCAGGGGGAATGAGAAGGCCGCCCGAGAGATCAAAGTAGTCCAGCGCTTTGGTGATATAGAGATAGGAATTGGCGTCAAATCTCTTGACAAATTTATCTCCCCGATAACGGAGATAACCCTCCACCTCGAATTCCGGCGCGAATTTGAAGCCGTATTTGCCGCTTGTGAGCTTGCGGGAAAACTTCTCCTCCATGGACTTGTCGCTCATGAAGGTGATATGGCCGATCATCCTCGCCAGGGCCAGGCCCTTTTCCGGCTGCCCGAAGCTGTAGTATTTCCCGTGATGCCAGGCGGAGTCCGCCATAATGGACTGACGAATCACCTCATTGAAGGCGATCTGCTGGGGCGAGTGCTTCAGAGCCGTGGCGATTGGAATGGCCGACCGCACCATTTCCGGGTAGGACGAGGCCCACTGCAGGGCCTGCATTCCCCCCATCGAGCCGCCAGAGACGCACAACAGCCGTTCAATCCCCAGATGGTTTATCAAATGACGCTGGGCATGCACCATATCAGCGATGGTAATCATGGGAAAATCCAGTCCATAGGGACTCCCCGTCTCTGGATTAATCGAGGAAGGCCCGGTACTGCCCTTACACCCGCCGATCACATTCGAGCAAATGACAAAATACCTGTCGGTATCGAAGGCCTTGCCGGGACCGATCATGTCATCCCACCAGCCACGTTCATCACTGCCCGCGTGACAGCCGGCCGCATGGGCATCGGCGGAAAGGGCGTGGGTGATAAGGATGGCGTTCGCCCTTTCCTCATTCAGGCTGCCGTAAGTCTCGTAGGCCAGCGTGATGGGACCCAGGGTGCGACCTGATTCAAGAACCAGTTCATCGGGCGGTTCCGCGAAGGTAAAGTATTTGGTTTCCGTCAACCCCAGAGAGGTCTTGTCAATCTCGTTATCTTCAATCATAATTTTCAACAGGACATATATCCTTTCGTGTTACAGGTACTTCTGAAAAAGCCAGGTGGAGAGATACCTCTCCCCGGTATCGGGAAATACGGTAACGAGGGTTTTCCCCTGCATATTCCCTCTCCTGATGCATTCCATCACCGCCCACATGGCCGCCCCGCTGGAGATGCCCACGAAGATGCCTTCTTCCCTGGCCAGCCTCCTGGCCATCTCGCCCGCGTTATCCGTGGACACCAGGACTACCTCATCGATCAGGCTCCTGTTCAATACCTCCGGAACAAACCCCGGTCCTATCCCCTGAATCCGGTGCGCGCCTGGTTTACCGCCGGACAGGACGGGCGAATCCTCCGGCTCCACGGCAATAATCCTGATGGAAGGGTTCCTTTCCCTGAGCACCCCGCCCACGCCGGTGATCGTTCCTCCGGTGCCGACGCCGGCGATAAAGCAATCTATCACGCCCCCCGTATCCTGCCAGATCTCTTCCGCGGTGGTAAGGCGGTGAATCTCCGGATTAGCCCGATTGGTAAACTGCTGCGGAATGAAACTGTTCGCCACGGTTTTTGCGATGGCCTCCGCCTTTTCCACGGCACCCTTCATCCCTTTGGCGCCCTCGGTCAGAATAAGTTCCGCCCCCAGAATTTTCAGGAGCTGCCTCCGCTCCATGCTCATCGTATCGGGCATGGTCAGGATCAGTTTGTAGCCCCGGGCGGCGCAGACAAAGGCCAGGGCCACGCCGGTGTTTCCGCTCGTCGGCTCAATTATCACCGTATCCCTGGCAAGAAGTCCCTCTTTCTCTGCGGCCTCGATCATCGCGACGCCGATCCGGTCCTTCACGCTGGAAAGGGGATTGAAGTATTCCAGCTTGGCCAGTACCCGGACGTCCGTTCCCTGGCAGATCCGGTTTATCCGGACCAAGGGCGTCCTGCCTACCGTTTTGGTGATGTCATCGTATATCTGCACGGTCTCACCTCTTTCTTATTCGTAACCTCTCAAGTATTCAGGAGTCAGATGTCAGAAGTCAGAATGAGAAAGACGCCCGACCAGGCTTTTCGTGACTGAAAAGTCAGGAGGTTAAGGGAGAAATACCTTTTTTTATTCTGACTCCTGTCTCCTGAATTCTGACTCCTGTTTCTAGCTTGCCGACCTGGCCAGCGCCTGTTCCAGATCGCCGATAATATCATCGATATGCTCGATCCCGATCGAAAGACGGATGAAATCG
>JAXMLI010000369.1:0-3368 GCA_034368785.1 Smithellaceae bacterium
ACGGCCGCAGCCGTGCCCTCAAAACGCTCGGCTGCCGGTTCGCGATGAAAAGACATCGTGAAGGATTTTCTGGAAACGCCGGTCAAGATTGGCCTGCTCAAGGATTTAAAGGCGGCGAGATTTTTCAGCAGTTTGAGATTATCCTCCCGGGTTTTACCGAATCCCAGCCCGATATCCAGGATGATCTGATCATCAGCGATGCCCTCAGTTTTCGCGGCAATGATCCGCTCCTGAAAAAACGAGGTTATTTCCGCGATTATATCATGGTATCTAAGGTCGCCCGTCTGCATATCCCTGGGCGTTCCCCTCATGTGCATCAGAACTACCGCGGCTTTTGCCCGGGCGACGGTTTTCGCCATGAGGGGATCAAAGTTCATCGCGCTGATATCATTTACGATCTCCGCCCCGGATAAAATGGCCTGCCTGGCCACTTCGGCCTTGGTGGTATCCACGGAAATGGGTACATCCACCTTGCATGCAAGGCCCTCAATGACCGGTATTACCCTGTCAAGTTCAAAGTCGATGGGTACCGGCAGAGATCCCGGTCTGGTCGATTCCCCGCCGATATCGATCATATCCGCGCCGTCATCCACCATCCTCATCGCCTGACAGATCGCGTCGTCGGTCGATTTATAAGCCCCTCCGTCATAGAAGGAGTCCGGGGTGACATTAATGATCCCCATGACCAGGGTGCGATGTCCAAACTCAATTTTTCTCCTGGCGGTGGTTATTACCCTTGAATTCAAATTATCAGTCTCCCCCACCTGGCCCTTCAATCTGATGCTTCTTAGAGCGCGGCAGCCTGATTAACCTCATCGATCAGAGCGGACCCGATAAGCTCATCGAGTTCGGCGGTGTTGAGTACCTCCTTCTCGAGCAGTTCTTTGGCGATCCGGTGGAGGATCTCAATATTGCCGGAGATTATCTTCTTGGCTTTGCCGTAGCCGTCATCTACGAACCGTGCTATTTCCGCGTCGATCTTTTTTGCAGTTTCCTCACTGTAATCCTTATGTACCGAGAAATCCCGGCCCAGGAATATTTGCTCGTCCTTCCGGCCATAGCTCATCGGTCCAAGTTCCGGGCTCATCCCCCACTCGCAGACCATCTTCTTCGCCAGACTGGTCACCCTTTCAATATCATTTCCGGCGCCTGTGGTGAACTCGTTCATGACCACCTCCTCAGCGGCCCTGCCCCCCAGGAGGATGGAAATGGTATTCAGCAGATACTCCTTCGGATAGGTGTGCTTTTCATCCACGGGAAGCTGCTGGGTCAGGCCAAGCGCGCGGCCACGGGGAATAATAGTTACTTTGTGAATGGGATCGGTTCCGGGAAGGAGTCTCGCCACGAGGGCATGACCGGACTCGTGATAGGCGGTGATTCTCCGTTCCTTCTCGGAGATTACCATGGACTTTCTCTCGATTCCCATCAGGACCTTGTCCTTGGCATATTCGAAATCGCTCATGGTAACCTTTTCCTTCCCGGTACGGGCAGCGTAAAGGATGGCTTCATTCACCAGATTTTCAATATCCGCTCCCGATGATCCGGGTGTGCCCCTCGCGATAACGGCCAGGTCCACGTCATCCTCAAGGACCGTCTTTTTCGCGTGTACCTGGAAAATTTTTTCTCTGCCCCTCAGATCCGGCAGCGGCACCACCACCTGCCTGTCGAACCTGCCCGGCCTCAAGAGCGCGGGGTCCAGGACGTCGGGCCTGTTGGTGGCGGAAACGAGGATGACCCCTTCATTGGATTCGAACCCATCCATTTCCACCAGCAGCTGATTCAGGGTCTGTTCCCTCTCGTCATGGCCGCCGCCCAGACCCGCCCCGCGATGCCGGCCAACGGCATCGATTTCGTCGATGAAAATGATGCAGGGGGCATTTTTCTTGGCCTGGGTAAACAGGTCGCGGACACGGGAAGCGCCCACACCCACGAACATTTCTACGAAGTCCGAACCGCTTATGGAGAAGAAAGGAACGTCCGCCTCGCCGGCAATCGCCCTGGCTAGCAGCGTCTTTCCCGTTCCGGGCGGCCCGACCAAAAGAAGCCCCTTGGGAATACGCCCCCCCAGGCGGGTAAATTTCTTCGGATCTTTGAGGAATTCTATTACCTCTTCCAACTCGGCCTTAGCTTCGTCAATACCTGCCACATCATCAAAGGTGACCTTTTTTGTTTTGTCGGTCATGAGTCTGGCGCGGCTTTTTCCGAAGGCCATCGCCTTCCCTCCCCCGCCCTGCATCTGTCTCATGAAAAAGATCCAGACCCCGATCAGCAAAAGCATGGGAAACCAGGAGACCAAAACGGTCATAAACCAGGGTGAATCGTCGGCCGGCTTGGCCGTAATCTTCACGCCCTTTTCCTTCAGGGTGGCCATGATGCCTGAGTCCTTCGGCGCGTAGGTTTTGAAATTGCGTTCACTGGTGAGCTTGCCGGAGATATTTTCCCCCTGGATGGTCACCTCACCCACCTGGCCATTTTCCACCATGCTGACGAATTCGCTGAATATTATACTATCCTGGGTCAATCTTGGCTGATTGAACAGATGATAAAGCAGGATAAACACCAGACTGATCACGAGCCATAAGGCAATATTCTTCTGAAATGGATTCAATCTTTTTCTCCCCTTTGTTTTCTCGATTCGCTCTTTATAATAAATGGTACGTTATTATCAAATGATTTCTATTCTTAATATGAGTCTCGTCCGACTCGAGACACCTACCCTTTCGCTTATCCGACCATCGTTGACCGCTATTACGGAATCATGGTCCACCAGTAACGGCACAAGCTCCCTGTGATGTCTTGGTATCTTTTGATCAATAAAGATGTTTTTTATCGTCTTTCTGCCCCTCATCCCCTGGAGTTGAATCCTGTCTCCGGGCCTTCTGGTGCGTAACAGAAGAGGAGGCGCGATTTTTTCGTAGTCCATCAATATTTCATTCTGTGAGGCATAGTGTTCACGATCAGCGCTTTTGTCAATGAGACGGAAGTCCCATATTTTTCCTGTTTCAGCAATCCTTATCTGACCGGGGATCCTGACCTCATAGGCAAATCCCGACCCTTTTACCTGCGCGTCGCGGGAGGCGCCTGTATATTTTTCAATCATCAGATATTCATCTTTGATCTTTATCTGCCAATCCCGGCAGACCTTCATCTCCGAAAGGGGCTTCCTTCTCCGGACGAATTCCTCAACCGCCAGAATATGAATGTAAGTGGCCTCCTTCCGGGGCATGAACAGATCAGCGAGCAGGGTTTTGATTACCCGTCTCGTGATCGCCTGATGTTGAGCAAGGAGCGTGTCTAACTTGAGCCTTCCTCCCTTTTCATCCAGGATAATCTCAAGACACTCGCTAGCCCTCTGGCGGATGAAATCA
>JAXMLI010000370.1:0-20305 GCA_034368785.1 Smithellaceae bacterium
GATGGCCAGGACCGTTATCCCGTGCAGTTTCGGCAGGGAGACCTCGGCCAGGGTCTTCCCCGCGAAAGGAGAGCCATCTTTAACCCTGAGGTTGTCAATCTCCACCTCCGGCAGGCACATCTTGATGTCCCGGCAGGAAAGAGCCCCCTCGGAGAGGCTTCTTAACATATCGTAGC
Organism: Smithellaceae bacterium; assembly: GCA_034368785.1. GTDB lineage: Bacteria > Desulfobacterota > Syntrophia > Syntrophales > CAMTWB01 > CAMTWB01. The sequence goes on from JAXMLI010000370.1 coordinate 177, forward strand.
TGTCCTGGCGCACCTGGGTGATGAGCGCTTCAATTTCCGTCCGGGGGATCAGGTACTTCCGCAGAACACGGGAGAAGATCTCCAGCGAGGTTTCAAATTCTTCCGGGATCACCTCCTTCACCCCCAGTTCGTGAAGGGGGCCTACCTCCTGGAGGTATCTGGTTCGGACAATGATATGGAGCTTCCTGTTCATCCGGAGGGCGAGATCGGCGATTCTCCTTGCCGCCGGCGGATCGTTGATCACCACCACGAGCACCCGGGCGCTCTCGATTCCGGCCTGCCTCAGGACGGACCGACGGGTGGCATCGCCATAGTGGATACTTTCACCCTTGGCCCTCTCCAGCCTTACCGTTTCAGGATTCATCTCCAGAATCACATAGGGTATTCCGGCCCAGCGGGCCGCCTTCGCGACATTCTGACCATTGAGACCGTAGCCGACGATAAGCAGATGATCCCTCACCGTCGGAACCTTGACCTCCTGAAAGAAGTCCCCACCGCTACGGAGCTTCCGGGGCAGAGGAAGACGCAGGAAAAGATCCGCCAGGGCAGGCGCCGCACTCATGATAAAAGGGGTCAGGGCCATGGAAAAAACCGATACGGCAAGAAAATACTGGTATATCTCGGCGTCGAGGAGCCCCAGGGAAAGCCCGGCGCGGGAGAGGACAAAGGAAAACTCGCCGATCTGGCTGAGTCCCAGCCCGACAACGAGGGCAATTCTCAAGGGGTACCGAAGGAAGGTTACGGCAATACCGGCAAGCAGGGCCTTGAGGATCAGCACCAGCATGGTCAAGGCAATTATGAGGGCGGGATTTTTTAAGAGAAAGGATACATCCAGAAGCATCCCGATGGAGACGAAGAAGAAGCTCGTGAACACATGACGGAACGGGACAATATGGTCCACCGCCGTATGGCTGTATTCGGACTCGGAAATGATAAGTCCCGCGATGAAGGCCCCCAGGGCGAAGGAAAGACCGGCGTTGTAAGTGAGCCAGGCGACAGAAAGGCAGATGAGAATCACCACCAGCAGAAAGAGTTCCCTGTTCTTTGTTCCCGCTACCTGGTAAAGCAGCCAGGGAACCAGATACCTGGCGCCGAGAATGATCGCCGCAAGGGTTAAAAAGGCTTTGATGAGAAAACCTGTTACGGATACATCCTGGATCGTATTTATGCCGGCCAGGAGGGGGGCAAAAAGCAGCATGGGCACCACAATGATATCCTGGAAGATCAGCAGGCTCAGGGAGGTCTGCCCCTGCGGGCTTTCCAGTTCCCCCCTGTCCTGAAGAATCTTCAGCACAATGGCCGTGCTGCTGAGGGAAAACAGAAAACCGATAAAGACGGCCTGACCAAGGGGAATGCCAATCAGCCGCGCCAACAGGAAGCCCGCCATGATGGTAAGACCCACCTGCAGCCCCCCGCCCAGGAGAACCGACTTTTTCAGTTTGAGCAGATGACGGAAGGAAAATTCCAGGCCCACGGTAAAGAGCAGGGCCACAATGCCCACTTCGGCAAATATTTCCACATTATGGGGCCCCTTGATGAGGCCAAAACCATGAGGCCCCCCCAGCATTCCCGTGACGATGAACCCCACCAGGGAGGGCACCCGCAGACGATGAAAGAGGTACACCACCAATACGGAGAGACCGAAGATAATGATGATGTCCGTAAGCAGGGCGGTTTGATGATCCATGCGGGAGAGTTCCTTTCGTTGATCCTTATAGATTCTTTCTGTTTCTTTTTCAAGAGACCCTTTGGTTAGTAAATAATCCATCCTTGACAGGACAGGGGCTAACCAATATAGGAAACCTCTGACTTGATAAGGAGAAAGCCGATGAAAACTCCCGATATGTTTCGCCTGGATGGAAAGGCGGCCCTGGTAACCGGCGGCGGCAGGGGAATTGGAAGATTCATCGCCACCGGTCTCGCCGAGGCGGGGGCGGATCTGATCATCACCTCCCGAAAGATGAAAAATCTCCTTTCCACCGCCGAATTCCTGACCCGTCAATACGGCGTCCGGGTGCTGCCGCTGGGCTGTGACCTGGCCTCGACGGAAGAGACGGAAAGGATGCTGAAGGCGGCGCGGGAGGAATTTCCCCGGATTGATATATTGGTAAACAACGCCGGGGTTACCTGGGGCGCCCCCACCCTGGATTTTCCCCTGGAACAATGGGATCGCCTTTTCCAGGTCAATGTCCGTGGCGTCTGGTTTCTCACCCAGCAGATGGCACGCCTGATGAAGGACCGGGGGGGCGGAAACATCATCAATATTTCCTCTGTCATGGGGTTCCGGGGAGCAGATGAGGAATCCCTCCCGTCCATCCCCTACAATTCAACCAAGGCAGCCCTTAATTTACTGACGATGAACCTGGCGGTCAAACTGGCCCGGCATAATATCCGGGTAAACGCCATCGCCCCGGGCTTCTTCCGGACGGACATGATGGCCTACATGGAAACCCCTGAATTTAAAAAGGCCCACGACAGCATGATCGACGGGATCCCCATGCATCGGGTAGGCGATATGGACGACATCAAGGGGGTGGCGGTTTTCCTGGCCTCAGCGGCCTCGGCCTATATCACCGGACAGGTGATCATCGTGGATGGCGGAATGCTCGCCAAATAATCCCTTCCCGCTTGAGGTCTGAAAATGGTGGATATTAACAATCTCGGCTATGGCAAGAGTCTCCCGCTTAAGGAACCGGATGCTGCGGCCACGGTTATTCTGCTCCGGGAGATGGCGGAAACCCCTTGGGAGGTATTCCTGCTCAGGAGACACGCCAAGCAGAATTTCATGGGCGGGGCGCATGTATTCCCCGGCGGGCGTCTGGAAGAAGCCGATATGGACCCGGCCATCATCCCGAACATCTTCCCGGGGGAACTGGCGGAAAACCTGCTCCTCAGGGAAGAGGGGCTCGCGCCGGACCTGGCCCGGGGGCTTTTCGTGGCGGCCATCCGGGAAACCTTCGAAGAGGCGGGGATATTCCTGGGCTGTGGCCCCTCCGGCGAACCGTTGCAATCAGCGGAAGGCCCGCTCGAAGAACGTCTTTCCTCCTGCCGGCAGGATCTCCACAAGGGAAATATCACCCTTTTAGAATTGCTGCGCCGGGAAAACCTCCGTCTGGATTTCCGGCTCCTGGCCCCCTATTCCCATTGGATCACGCCGGCAATAGAAACAAGGCGGTTTGACACCCGCTTCTTTCTCGCCCGGATCCCTCCCGGGCAGCGGCCCCTTCACGACAGCCGGGAGCTTACCGCCTCTGCCTGGTTTTCCCCTGAGGCAGCCCTGACCGGACAGGACCGGGGGGAGATAACCCTCATGCCGCCGACGCTTAAAACCCTCGAGGAATTGAGTCATTTCCCCTCGACAGCGGAACTTTTCCGGGCGGCTTCCCGTAAGGAAATGCCCGTCATTATGCCGGAAGTAATCGCCGACGGGGAGCAGGTGGGCATCATCCTCCCCCATGACCGGGAATACCGCAACCCTGTTTATCGTCAGGCGCCCCGCCCGGGGGAGTGCAGCCGGATAATGCTTACGGCTGGCCGATGGCAGAGAATCGGGAACAACGACACCGGAGAATGAATCATTTGACATTTACAGGCCCCTTGAATAAAGTGTCTCCTCCGCCAGAGCGCGCAATATGGTTGCACTTGTGACAAAATTGTAAACTGTAACCAATCTGGAAAGGCCGTAAACAGATATGAAGATACAGGATGTTTTTCATAAATACGGAGATGGGCTGCAACGGGTGGAGATGTATATGACCAGTCATCTCCATTCAGAGGTCAAGCTCATTCCCGAGGTGGTCAATCATCTCATCGGCAGCGGCGGCAAACGCTTCCGCCCCCTTCTTCTCCTGGTAGCGGCAGACCTGTGCGGATACAGGGGCGATCGCTGTTATCGTCTGGCCTCGGTCATCGAATTCATCCATACGGCGACATTGCTTCACGACGATGTAGTGGATGGCGCCAGCACGAGGCGGGGCAGGGACTCGGCCAACCATGTATGGGGCAACGCGGCCAGTGTGCTGGTCGGTGATTTTCTCTATTCCCAGGCATTTAATCTCCTGGCTGACGATGGCAACATGGCCATCATGAAGCTGCTGGCCACCAGCACCGGCTCCATGTCGGAAGGAGAGGTATTCCAGTTGATTAAATGCGGCGATACAGGCCTCACCGAGAAGGAGTACCTGTCGATCATTGAGAAGAAAACCTCGATCCTCATCTCCGCCGCCTGCGCGATCGGCGGCATCCTGGGCAGCCGCTCGGAATCGGAGATTCAGTCCCTTACCAGATTCGGCATGAGACTGGGTTCCGCCTTCCAGATAACCGATGATATCCTCGATTACGCCGCGGAGGAAGAAGAATTCGGCAAGGCCATCGGCAAGGATCTGCAGGAAGGGAAGATTACCCTGCCCTTGATCCACACCCTCAAGAAATGTTCCCCCCGGGAAAGGAAGCTGCTGAAAGAGATCCTGACGGGGAAGGAACCTGATATTTCCCGTACCGGGGAGATTATGGCCCTGGTGGAAAGGTATAATGGCATCCTCTACGCGAGTCAAAAGGCCGCCGCCCATATCGAAGAGGCGAAGGAACTCCTCCATGCCTTCCCGGATTCTCCCGCCAGGACGGCCCTTTTCGCGATTTCCGACTACGTCCTCTCCCGTCGTTTATAAAGACGCATCCTCTTTCTATTCCTTTCTATTCCTTTCTATTCCTTCTCAAATTCCTGGCTGATGAATTTCAGCGTCCGGCTGTTCTCGGTGACGGTGCGGACAACATGATCCGGGGCACCGGAAGGGATATCCGCCTCGACCTCCAGTGTGACCGTTACCGTTGCGCCGACCAGACCGGAGAGATGGGCAATCACCTCATCGGCGATACGGCTGGCGTCTCGGCCGACACGAGTGGCGTCCAAGGTGACCGTCCCGTGGAACCGTTTCAGTTTCGGCACTGCCGGTGGAGTGGCTGGCGTTTCCGACGGGCCCGCTCCAGGTTCTGTGGTCGTTGGTGCTTCACCCCCAGTAGTCGGCCCGACAGGCGTCCCACCCACCGGTTGCCTGCTTTTTTCTTCGTCCATCTGCATGGAGGCAATATCCGGCATCACAAGCAGTCCCTGCGTTTCACCATCGGCAAGCGAGACGTCCTCCCCGCAGCGCAAGCCACGGTAACGACCGGCGCTTTCATCAAAACTGTCGGCAAAGGCAAAGGAATCCTGTATCCATAAGAGCAGCGGCAACCCATTGCGGATCGCTCCGATCAGGACCGATGAATCTTTGAGCCGCGGCAGGTAGATGAAACTGGCGAAGTCTTCGGCAAGCTGCTTGATGGCCACATGATTGCCACGCCAGAGCGGAATCCGTTCCAGTTCCATCCGCAGCCGCGTGGCGGCGAAGGTCGTAATCAGCAATTCGTCGTTCTTCAGCTTTTTGCTCGCCCGAATGGCCAGCGCATCCTGCCCCGAAAGACGCATGGCCTGCCATTCGATTGCCGCTTGCGGCGTTGTCTGCACGGGTACCAGTAACCACTGATACGTCTCCGGCAGGCGGGCGGTGATTGCCCCATCGGCGGCGGCCTTCTGGGTTTCAGCCTGCTTCACCTGTTGCGGATCGAGATTAAGCCCCTTTTCCCCCTTCTCGGCGAGGATGGATTCCCAGGCCAGATACTTCCGTGTCGCCTCGTCGAGGTCTTGCAACCGTATCTTGTCGGCAGCAAGAAAGACGATGGTGTTGCGATAATGGCGGGGAGTGCTGCCCTTCGACTCAAGAACCGCTTTGGCGGCGACCTCGGCGGCGCTTCCTTGGTCCTTACTGTATGGATGATTGATACCGAGTACCACCAGCCGCGCGTCAAGATCATCGGGTACATCCTGCCCGGACTGCGGCAGGGGATGAATACGGCTGAAGTCGCCCTTGCGCTCCAGGTCCCGGCGCAGGCGGTAATCGAGCTCGTGCATAACTTTATCGGGGTCGCGCTTGAGCTGCTCGGCCCGGTCCTCCGCCAGCTTGGTGACGGTAGGCTGGGTCGAGTACCAGTAACGCGGGCCATCCTGGTAAAGGTAGGTAGCCGCGCCGGCCAGCCGCCGCAGGGCATCTCCGAAAACAGATGGAGACTCACCCGGCATCACGCAGCCAAGTTTTATCCGCCGGTCCTCAATTCCCCGATGGGCGGCTTTCATGAGGGGCGCCGAACCCATATATATGGTGCGGGCCACGCGACGACATGCAGCAAACTTGCCGAGGTTTGGTACTTCGCCGTCAATTCGAAGGGGCAGCGAGTTCGGTCCGTCCACGTCCTTTTCAATGACCGGCACCCAGTTGTCCGAGAGATAGCGCGTCAGCTCGAACTGAACGCGCGGGTCGTCAATCGCTATGTTGGCCGGCAGGATAAGCGGGTTTTTGTCGCCCTTTTCCCAAAGGCTGTGGATCACGGCCGCCATCAGCCGCAGCACGCCCCGGGTGCGCTGGAACTTTACCAAAGTGGACCAGTCGTTATAGAGCCGGTCGAAGATCTCCGGGTGGATGGGATAGGCCGCCTTGATGCGCTTTTCGTAGTCTGCGTCTCGACATTCGGGCGGAAACTCCACCTGTTGCGTCCGGTAAAAATCCGCAAAGGCCCGCGCCACGACGTCACGATCCTTGAACTGTGCCGCATCGGCCAGCGGTTCAAAGAGCCTCCGCCGCACAATCTCAAACCCTTCCTCGGCGCTGGCCGGCCGCCATGACGATTCCACCCGCCCAACGACGTTTCTGAGCCGGTCGAGCGCCTCGCGACCGCGCTGGCCGCCCACCTCCACATCATCCGTCTGTGAATGGGGTGAACCCGTCGTATCCGAAGCCGGGAGACTGATCACCAACATACAGTTCTTGGCCAGCTTCGCCGATTCCGTCAGCACCTGGGCAAAAGTAAACTGCGTCTCGAAACTGCCTGCGGGCAGATCGCTCTGGTCATGGAGCTGGCGCGCATAGGCCACCCATTCATCGATCAGGATCAGGCATGGCCCATACTCCACAAACAGCTCGCGCAGGACGTCGCCGGGGCTGGTAGCCCGCTCGTCATCCAGGGCGAGGCGATTGAAAGCCCGCTTCGCCTCGCTGACGCCGCCCGCTGCCTCTCCCAACTGCCAGGCCAGTTCCCCCCAGAGGGTGCGCACCACCGTGCCGTCGGGCTTTGTGACGGGATTGCCGGGAGAGATTCTGTTACCCACAAGGACTGCGCGGCGAACGGCAGGCAGCGCCGTCGCCCCTGCTTCCTGCATGACCGCGTCTATGCCGGGAAGCTCCGTCGGCGTGATGCCGGAGAACAGATGATAGAGCGCCAGCATGGAGTGTGTCTTGCCGCCGCCGAAGTTGGTCTGAAGCTGCACCACCGGGTCTCCGCCCTGTCCCGCCATGCGCTGCACTGAGCCAACGAGCATTCTTTTCAGGCTTTCGGTCAGATAGGTACGGCGGAAAAATTCCACCGGGTCCAGGTATTCGGCGGTGCCTTCGCCCAGAAGCACCTGCCAGAGGTCGGCGGCAAACTCCGCCTGTTGATAGCGGCCGCTGGCCACATCCTTGTGCGGCGTGACCACCTCCCGCCAGGGTTTGAGATTGCCAGAAGCGGCGCTTTCGATCGCCGTACCGGCGCTTTTTCGCTTCTCGCTCCGCACCTGCTCGTCGAAACGCAGGCGCAGGAGCTCCGTCTTCATCTTCTCGATCTCTTCGGCCTGGGGCGCCGAGATAGCGGTAAGGAGTCTGCCTGCGGAATCAAGGGCGCGATAGGTGTCGTCGCCGGAGAAGGACTCCTGGTGGGCCCATTTGTTGCGGTATTCGCGCAGTTCACTCACCAGACTCCGTTCGGTGCGTCCGAGGGTCTGGTGGAAGACGTCGTTCCAGGATTCCCACATCAGTTTCAGCAGCACGGAAACGTCCCAATCCACGATCGGCTTCTTCGCATTCAGGCGATCATCGCCGATGAAGCGGTCCATCTTGGCGGAAGCGCCATCCTTGTAGATGTTCTTGAACTCACGTTCAACAAAAGGGCTAAGGCCGATCTTCAAGAGTTCGAGTGCCTTGCCGACACGTTCGTGGTTGGTGATGGCCATATAGTCGCTCCTAACTCGTTATCTCGCGGAGAGTCCTTGAATCTACAGCAGCTTGGATTACCCTGCGAACCCCGTCGACGAAAACACGAAAACTCGTTGAATTATTCGCAGATTCCAGGAGCGGCATGGCCGCGCCCATCCGGCGAGCCCCCTCCAACTTTCTAAATTCCGGAACCAACTTTACCAGTTCGGAAGAAGGGCTGCCGAGCCGATCCGGGTTTCGGTATTTTGTTTTTCGACCCAATTCTGCCAACTTCGGGCGGGCGTAGACATCTGCCAATACAGCCGGCACACCCAGGTACCAAGCCTCCAGTTCCTGGCATGCAATGCGGATCAGGGCGTCGGATCGTCCTCCATCTTCACATAAACGCTGCAGCCGCGTCTTGATAACAATGCAGTCCGCACCGTCGTTGTCCCGTACGATAACAAACGTGGCCCTTTTCAATGCCCTGAGCTTGCGGGGAATGCTCTTCTCCAGATCCTGCTTTCCCTCATGCTTGATGCAGAGGAAATCAAGGCCTGGCATAAACCGCGGCAGATATACGTCGAGGAAGACCTTCATCGAGGGTTCTTCGAGCAGAAAAATGATTTTCCGCATTCTCACCATGCTCCTGTAAAAACCCCTTGACGCCAAAGGGCGCCGGGCAAATCACCTTCAGCAACCAGGTTCCTGAGAATATCGCTGTCCGCGCCACGATAAATGGACGCAAAGCCGTTCTTTTTAGACAACCAGTAGATCTCGCCGAGGCTCACGCCGTTGAGGAACTCAGGCGAGTGGGTCGCTATGAACACCTGGCCGCCCCGTCTGGAATACTCGCGAAATTCCTCAGCAAGTTCCCGCAGCAATTCCGGATATAGCTGATTTTCTGGCTCTTCAACGGCAAGGAGTGGAAATGGATGGGGATCATGGAGCAGCACCAAATAGGCGAACATCTTGATTGTGCCGTCCGAGACATACCGTGCGATAAAAGGATCCTTGAAAGCCCCGTCCTGAAAACGGAGTACCAGGCGCCCGTCCTCCGTAGGTTTCGCTTCAACCTTTTTCACGCCGGGGATGCGTCGCTTCATGGCATCGAGAATTTCCTCGAACCGGTCCCGGTGGTGGTCATAGAGAAATTGCGCCACCTGAGCGACATTGTCGCCTCGGGTCGATAGATGTTCGGCGTAGCCTTCTTCAGCGCTGGGGCGCGCATCAGCTATGTGAAAATCCGAGATATGCCAGTTTTCGATGAGATTGCGAAATTCGGAAACGACGCGAAATTCCTTGAACTGCCCCAACCCTTTGATGGCCAAGACGGTCGGTTCATCCAGGATGTGCTCCTTGCGCTGCTCTTTCACGCCTGGAGCGCCGTACATGGCCTCGTTGGTGATCGCGGTACCTCTACCCCGGGAAAAATCGACAAAATGCCACGGCTGTCCGCGTTGGCCCCGGCGGAACTTGAGTACCTCGCGATCCACAACGACCACGCCGCCTTCAGACGCCACCGACAATTCATAGGTCGCCAACCGCCCACCTGTTTCGCGGAACTTCAAGGTAATGGAAATAGGGCCATCCGCCCCGCGGCTGACCAGTTCTTTGAAACCGCCACGTTTGGCAACGGCCTTTGCCACATTCTGCGCCAAAGCATCTTTGAGGAAGGTAAAGATGTCGAAGAGCGTGGACTTCCCGGCGCCGTTTTCTCCGACCAGCACCGCAAGCCGCGGCAGTTGGGCCAGCGTTGCCTCCTTGAAGACCCGGTAGTTGCGGATCTCTATGCTTTCGATCTGCATGCTCTGTATCTGTATTGCTTCCATAATACTTTACTCCTCAATTTCGTTGAATAATGCAGCCGTCGAGAGGCGCTGGCCGTCTCTGTCCGTCTGGGCAAGCCGCATGATCTCGGGCCAGCTCAATACCAAGCCATTGTAGGAGAGGGCCTCCGCGGCGCGTTTTTTCCTTTCGCAGAGCGTGTAGAGGCGATAGGCCAGCTCGCGGGCGATCTCGGCTTTTGCTCCCAGCTTGGCGACGAGTACCGCGGCCGCGCCTTCACCACCGGATTCGAGGGCACGGATGAGCTGATGCACCCCTTCCCAGGCCGTCAGGCGTTTATCCGTTGTCGGGTCCCAGTCAGGCGGTAATTCGTTGGGCCTGAGCAGGCGTACCTTGCCGTGGCTGGAGGCCAGGATGCCCGCCTCGACCATGCCGGCGACGCTGGTGTTCTTTGCCCTCGCAAGCACATCAGCCACACCAAAGTCTCCTTCCGCGAATCCTGATTGATCAAACCACGCCACCGCAAAGCGACTGTCGGTGTCGAAGTCGCCCTCCTGCTCGGCCAGCGCCTCATCGAGTGTCTGGTTAATGAGGGCCAGCGCCTCACGCACAGTGAGCGGCTTACCCTCGGCATCGAGTACTTGGGAATAGCGGGTGTAGATCGCCATGCCGGGACCAATGGCCGCCTGCGCCAGGTCCACCGGGGCGATGTTGCCGCGCTGCAGATGGACTAGCGCAATGGGCAGCTCGGCCTTGAGTGCTGCAACGAATTCGCGGCGCGTGGCAGTGGGTGCTTCTGCTGCGCGTTTACAACAAACAAGTATGATACTGGAGGCGAGGGCGTTGGACGTTTGCCCTCTCAAGCGGCTATCGTTCTCTGTCCGTATTGGCCAGGTGCCGGTGACGGCAAAATCGGCGCGGATCACCGCATCGAGAAATGTTTCCCAGCCGGTGCTGGCCGTGCCATCGGCGCTGTCGCTCTCGGACTGCTTGAAGGCGTAGTAAATGGTGACCGGGAAGGCCGGGTGCGCTTGCTCGGCGAGGCGGTGCATCGCCTGTGTCATGCCATCGAGGAAGAACACTTCCGCCTTCTCCTTACTGCCGTGACGGTAAGGCGTGGCCACTAGTTCCTCTGCCTTGGGCACGGCGAGTGTGGCGAATAGATCGGGGAAAACGGACTTCTGAGAGCGACGCAGCCAGACGTAGAAGAAGTCCGATAGGTCGGCGTAGCCGACGTTGTCGTAGTACGGCGGGTCGGTGGATACGACCTTCGCATTGGACACTTCTTGTCGACCAGCATCCGCCTGCTGTGCGGAGCCGATTGCCTTTGCTGGAACATGCTCAAAAGTCTTTGCGAACGCTTTTGCGATGCCATCGACAAAGACAACCCAAGCACCGGAACTGTCTCCGAGTGGATTGCCCTCTGCGAAGTCCCAGATCATTGGAATGGCTTGCCGTCCGAATAGCTGCCGTGGGCACTGCGCGACTGGCTCCCACCTACATAGACTGTTCCCGAGATCGGCTTGCTTGCTTAGCACAAACGCCAGATACACCCCGACCGCATCGGCGTAGGCAGTGGCACCAGTTCCGCCGGCGTCGAGGGGTTTGTCCGCCTGTTCTGAGGCTATCGAAGGGTCGGAGAGGCCGACGGCTATCACGTCACGCTTCACCCGCTCGTGCGCCTCCTGCACCAGGCCGGAGAACGTCGTCAACGCCACGAGTTGGCGGGGTGTAAAGATGTCGCTCCACTTCGTCATACCGTAGTTGCCGACGCGGAAGCCGAGTGCTTGTTGGGAGAACTCGACATCCGGCTTCCATTCCGGCTTCGCCGAGCGAGCAACGGCTTCCATCGCCTCGGTCGGTGGCAGGTAGAGCCGACCGCGTTTACCCTCGGCAACGATGGCCATCAATCGTGCACCCATCCGCCCGGCCTTACCTTCGGCCTTGATGTAGTCACCCGCGATCGGCGCTCCCGACATCAGGCACAGAAAATTGGCTCGCGCCAGCTTGGTGCCGTTCTTCGCCGCTTCCGCATCCTTCGGCTTGCCCACCTTCACCGTGAAGCAGTAGCCGAGCTCCCCCCCCACCCCCGCGAGTGGGGAGGGAGTAATTATGGGCTCGACGTAGGCTTCCTTTCCCGCCTTGGTGGACAGCATAAAGGTGGAGGCGAGCGGTACGTCCACGTTGGCAAAGGCCGGGTTCGGACTCTTCACCGTGCGCGCCCAGAGCCAGGCGATGACGGTGAGCTTCCGCCCCACGTATTTCTTCAGGTCCGGGCGCTCCTTTGCCAGCTCCGCAGTAACCTCGACCTTGGGGTAGAGGTGGCCGATCCGCTTTTCTGCTTCATCGCGCATCCACTTTCCGTAGTACCGGACGTCCTCTGCCAATCCACGTGCCCCAGACCAGGCTTGGTAGGCCATGCTTGTCTGTTTTCTCGCCTCGGGGTTCACCGGTGGATGTCCGGCGAACTTCGGCGGGATCTCGATCATCGCCTTGTTGATCAACACCGCTACGGGGTTCAGGTCGCTGGCATGGGCCTCCAGACCGAGCCTTTGCGCTTCCAGGGGCAGCGCCCCGCCACCAGCGAAGGGGTCATGAAAGGCCGGCAGCTTGTAGCGGTCGAACAGCTCCCTGGCCCGCGGATGGTCGGCATTCTCCGCGCATGCCCGCCGCCAGCTCTGCCAGATTTCGTCCCGCGCCTGCTGCAAGACCGTCTCGTTGGTGGTATTTTCCCAGAGGACCAGGTCTTCGATGATGCGGAAGAGTCGCTCCCGTTCGATATCGGCAATGCATTCATTAAGTGTTGGCTCAGGACCATGATCGGGGGCTGATTGATCGCCTTGGCGGCAAGCCTCCTCATATCGGGCCTTGCGCTCGTCCCAAACGCTTTTCCGTTTGCCAAGTTCCCGGGTTGCCGCCCGTTTTTTATTGGAATCACTCAGCAGAGTTTCTGTATATCCCGACGGATCGTCCACCATCTGTGAAAAGATCACCGCCCGCGCCGCCGCCAAGGGCCGCCTCGCCCACCAGAGGTGCAGCGTGCTCGGATGCCCGTGGCGAATGGACTTCTCCCGGGCTGATGCCCTGTTGATGGCATCCAGCGGCAGGGCGACTTCAATGAGCTTTTTCTTATAGGTCATTGCACTTCCGTCGATAGATTCATTGGTTTTGTCGATAGATTACCGATAGATTCGACCGCAAGATAGCGGCTCCGTCCATCGATAATTTCCGGCTCTTTATTCCGGCGCACCGGATGAATGTCGGATGATTCCGAAGGACCTCAGCAGGTAACAAAATCGGACGATTCCGCATCAGTCCACTTTACGATTATTACATACTGGTTAACGATTAGTTGACGAATCATTAAGAGCCACCTTCATTTTAAGCTTATAATCTTTCAGCATTTTGCCGGACTCTTTCAAGGTCACACTATCAACGATAGACTCTCCGCATTCGTTGCACACATAGGTGACGTAATTTGGAATCATCTTGGTTTCACCTTTATATTCAAAGGATTCGGTTCCGACTTTCTTTTTCAGCGAACCAGCGCCACAGACCGGACATTTCACCATTTTTACGGATCGCATTCAGAATTTTCCCCCGACGTTTTCCCCGACGCTTCCCCGAACTTTTTCCCGACGTTTTCCCGAACTTTTCCCCGAACTTTCCTCCAGCATTTTTGGTGAACCGATTCTTTCGACCGCCCCAGCGACCTCCTTCCGGTGAACTGCAATTTTACCTTATCGAATCGATTACCTTCAGATCGCTGAAATAGCTTCTATACACGCCAAGATCCCGTGAAAGAATACAGTCGGCCTGGACAAGGGCATGGGCGCCGATCAGAAAATCGGCCAGAACATGGAGCCGCTTCGTCAGGGCCGCCTTGCACTGGGGGCAGGTCGCCTCAAAGGCGTGGCCGCATTTACCGCATGAAAACCTGTTCTTCGCGCTTTTCCTTGCGTATTCCGCCCACCTTGAACCCGCCATATAGAGCGACTTCTCATTGGAATAGACAAGGTTCATCCTGGTGTCGGCGAGAAACGACGCAAGTTCCTCTTCGGCGGGAAACCGGGCCGCCAGTTCGGCGAAAACCACCTCGCAGAGGATGAGATTCCCCTTGGATAAATGGCGGTCCAGAAGCTCCTTGGAGGACTCTCCGAAAGGCTCCCCCGGAATCAGGACATCAAGGATGATGTTCGTGTCAACGGCTGTTATCATGCCCGCGGGCCTCCCTCACCAGGTCGTCGCTTCGCTGCCCTTCCAGATGTTTCAGCCTGCCCACCCATTTGTCGAAGGGGGATTTGGTAACCACCTTGCTGATGACCAGCAGGTTGTCCCTTTCCTCAAAACCCACATCCTCCCCCGGATGGACGCCCAACCTTTCCCGGACCTCTTTGGGAATGGTGACCTGCCCTTTGGATGTTACCCTTGCGGTTATCATGGCTCACCTCTCAGTAAGGAGTAATTTTCCTTACTTTTAGTGTAAGGAAATTACCGCTCCTTGTCAAGAATTATGACGACCGTCGTAACGTGCTACAACCAACCCAGTGCAGCCATCATGTGTCGGGGAAATGTATTTTCATTCATGCCGTGAATGATATCCATTCATGGGTGCATTGGAAAATTTACGACGGCGCCTCTGCCCGCGCCAGCAGCTCGGCAAAGTCATAGTTGACGCTCGTCACGCCGAAGTCGGGCTCGCGTTGGAAGGGCTGTCTCATGTAGTGGACACGGTGTGAGTCGCCGTCGAGGAATTCCACGATTGCGAGGATGAAGTCCTCGGGCTTGTTGAGCGAGTAGAGGATTTCGTTGCGGGTTACCGTGATCGTCGGCGCGCCGGTTACACGACCCTTTACCTCGATGAAGCGCAGCTTGCCGGTGCCCGGCACACTGCTCTCAACGTCGTAGCCGAGTTTCTCAAATTCGCGATCGGTTGGTTCGAAGCCGAGACTGCGCTCGATCTCCATGACGATGGCGCGAGCCCGCGCCGCACTGGCCTGAGTATCGGCAGGCGTTGCAGAAATCGCCACCGCCTGCCCCGTCATGGCCATGAGCAGACCTTTGGGCACTACCAGCATGCCGCCCAGCACCACCGGCGGCAGCGGTGAAATCTGAGCCTCCAGCTTCAGGTCTTCAAGACGCTTTTGCAATCGTCCTTGAAGGAGATCGGCCCGCTTGCGGGCCTCACCCGAGTTGAGCCGGGCGCCTGTCCTGCCGGCCTGCTCCTGGAGTTTGAGTTCCTCCGCCCGATGATCCCAATAGGTGATCTCCTTGGTGAGCCGTTCCTTTACCGCCGCTTCGGTCTTGGCAATCAGTGCGAGCTTGGGGCCGCGTACCTCCGCCAGGTGTTCAGGAACGACGTTCACGACCGCATGGCTTTGTGCCTTTTTCTCCAGCTCGCGGATAATCCAGGCGGATTCGGGCCGCTCCAAGATTGCTTCAACCGTAGGCTCGCCTTTGGCCAGCGGCCGGTAATCGAGATAAGGGGCGTAATTCACATGGCGCGTGGCGCCGTCGGCGTCGAGTTCGATATAGAGCATCTGCCTGGAGATAACGCGGCGCTCTCCCGAACGTGTCAGGCTGGCATCCTGGATGGCATGTTCCAGGTAGAACATCACGCGCGGCTGGATGCCTGAGTCGCGTTCGTCCACCAAGACGGCGCCGCGTTTCAGAAGATCGCGGTGGCGTTCGAGGGTAAGGTCGATGACCGAGTCAAGCAGTGGATGGCCCGGACAGACGAAGGCGGCCAATGGCTGGCCTTGAGGCGCTACCAGTGGCTTCTCAAAGGCAATGCGTTCATAACGCGGCAGCACCGGACCGCCGATACCGATCAGACGGTCGCGGTTGCGCACCGGCGCAGGGACATGGGTGATCTCGTAGCGGCGCGGCTCCCGCTGTCTGGCCGCTCCTCCCAGGTAGCGGAAGGCTTCGAGGAAAAAAGACTCGATATAGTGCGGCTGCAGGCGGCGGGCCTCGGCCCGCTCCATATCCTTTCGGATACGCTGGACGCGGCTCGCGTCCATAGCGTCGTGGGCCAGGGCGTGGTCTTCGAGCAGTTCCTGGAGTTGGTTGCGGTCGAGGGCGTGTTCCATTACCGTCGTAAGGCGGGCGCGTACTTCCGGTTGATCGCCGTAACGGATGGCCTCGATCAGCAGATCCCGCAACAGTTTACCCTCGAACTGGAGCTTGCCGAGGACATCGAAGACCTGGCCGCCGAGAGACTGACGGGCCTGCTCCAGCTTGTCCAAAAGTTTGCGATAAACGTCGCCCTCCCGGGTTTCCTCGGCCACCAGGTTCCAGAGATGGCATACTTCGGTCTGGCCGATGCGGTGGATACGGCCAAAACGCTGTTCGATGCGATTGGGGTTCCAGGGCAGGTCGTAGTTCACCATCAAGTGTGCGCGCTGGAGGTTGATGCCCTCGCCGGCGGCGTCCGTCGCCAGCAGCACCTGCACGGCGGGGTCGTGCTTGAACGATTCCTGCGCCTTCATGCGCTCCTCGCGTCCCATACCGCCGTGGATTATGACCAGGGCCTCACTGCGGCCAAGCAGTGTGGTGATGCGGGTCTCAAGATAATTCAGGGTGTCGCGATGCTCGGTGAAGAGTACGAGCTTCTGGCGCAGGGAGGGTGTGTGCCGCGGAATCGCTCCGGCGCCATAAGGTTTGATCGGCTCGGCTACGCTGCCGGCGATGGCGGTAGTGGTGAAGATTTCACCCAGGAGGGTCGAAAGCTCACGCCACTTGGTGTCCGTACCGCTGCGCCGGACCCCGAGCGCGAGCGCCTCCAGACCTTTCAATGTTTCAATCTCAGCCCTCAACTCAGCGATGGATCGCGCCGCGGTTGCCTGATCGAGGATCTCCTCCTCTACGGCTGCAACTTCATTGTCCGGTGCATCTTCGAGATCCTCGACATCCTCGGCATCCAGTGCCGGAAGGCCAGCCGCAAGGATTGGCACAGCCTGGCCTCCGCGCTGGAGCACTTCCATCTCGCGCAGTCTGCCTTCCAGCCGTTCGCGACGACGACGCAGCGATTGATAGATCGCCTCGGGTGAGGAAGCGAGCCGTCGCTGCAGAATGGTAAGCGCGAAGCCGACGGTTCCGGCTCGCTTATCATTCGCGAGCGCCTCGGCGCGGTTGAACTCCTCGCGCACATATTCGGTGACCGCCTTGTAGAGTTGGGCTTCGGCCTCCGAGAGCTTGTAGGGAACTGTGTAGGCGATGCGCTCAGGGAATAACGGCGTGCCGTCGAACTTGAGCAGGCCCTCCTTCACCATCCGGCGCATCAGGTCCGAGACATCGGCCACATGCAGCCCGTCGCGGAAGCGGCCCTCGAAACGGTCGCCGTCGAGGAGCGCCATAAAGAGTTGAAAGTCCGCCTCCTTACCGTTGTGCGGTGTGGCCGTCATCAGCAGGAAGTGCCTCGTGAGGGTCGAAAGAAGTTGGCCGAGCCGGTAGCGCTTGGTGTACTTCGTCTCGGTGCCGAAAATCGTGGCGGACATCTTGTGCGCCTCGTCACAGACCACAAGATCCCAACGGCAATCCGGCGTCTGGAGCTTTTGCTGCACATCTTCGTTGCGGGAAAGCTTGTCCAGCCGTGCGATGGCAAGGTTTGTTTCGAGAAACCAATTACCGGTGCGAGCGGATTCGAGTTTGTCGTTGGTAAGAATCTCAAAGGGCAGATGGAAACGGCGATAAAGCTCGTCTTGCCATTGCTCGGCGAGACTGCCCGGGCAGACGATGAGACAGCGTTGCAAATCGCCACGGGCGATGAGTTCCTTGATGAGCAGGCCCGCCATGATCGTCTTGCCGGCGCCGGGATCGTCGGCCAAGAGAAAACGCAGCGGCTGACGCGGCAGCATGGACTCATAAACGGCGGTGATCTGGTGCGGCAAAGGGTCAACGATTGAGGTATGGACGGCAAGCACCGGGTCAAAGAGATGTGCCAGGCGGATGCGATGTGCTTCTGAAACCAGGCGGAACAGGGCGCCGTCGCCGTCGAAACTCCAGGGGTGGCCCTGCTCCACGAGCTCAAGGCGTGGCTCGTCGTGCCGATAGAGAAGCTCGTTGGCCACCTTACCGGCGGGCGTCTTATAGGTGAGTTCGAGGGCCTCGGAGCCAAACCACTGCACGCTGACGACCGTGATAAGACAGTCCGGAAGGACACCGCGCACCGCGGCGTTGGGTTGAAGATCTTCGAGTCGAATCATTTGGTTCCTTGACAGAAAAAGCGCGCCAGACGTACTTTAACGGGGGAAATCCACACCTCCGGATCGCTGACGATCCCGGTACACCGCGCTGTTACACCAGGGAAATCTCGTACCTCTCCCGGAGGGCGGGACTCAGCCCCTCGCGGTCCTGCCTCAGGGCGGCGGGAAGGCACTCCAGAATATCCCTCGCCGTCATGCCATCTTCCCCCCGCTCCAGGGCGGCGATATCCCCCGCCAATCCGTGGAGATAGACCCCTTTCCTCACCGCCTCCTCCAGGGCAAGTCCCAGACCGAACATCGCGGCGATGACGCCGGGCAGGACATCCCCCGACCCCGCGGTGGCCATCCCGGGATTTCCGCTCATATTGATAAAGACCCGGCCATCGGGACAGGCAATCAGAGAGCGGGGACCCTTCAGGACAATGATGGCCCCCCACTCTGCGGCATACCGCTGAACGAACGGGATTTTGTCCCGCGCCAGCTCTTCCCGGGAACACCCAATAAGCCGGGACATCTCGCCCAGATGGGGGGTGAGGACCGCGGGGATCTTCCTTTTTTTCAAGACGCCCGGGTCGGAGGCCAGGGCATGGAGACCATCGCCATCAATGATCAGGGGCTTTTCTATTTCTACTGCCAGTTCACAGGCCAGCGCCGCCGTTTCCGGCGCCCGCGACAACCCGGGGCCCATGACCACGAGATCCATTTTCTCCGCCAGGGCCAGCAATTCCTCCCGGTTTGACCCCGCGATGCTCCCGGCGGGGGTTTCCTTCTGCGGCACAAATACGATCTCGCTCCCCCCGGCTGCGGCAACCGCCGACGTGAGCGATTCCGGCAGGGCGAGACGGGCATAGCCGCCGCCGGCCTTCAGAAACGCCAGGGCGCAGAAAAGGGGGGCGCCATAGTAGCTCCTGGCGCCGGCAATAAAGAGGGCCTCCCCCAGGGAACCCTTGTGGGCGCTCCTGCTCCTGGCGGGAAGGACAATGTCATCGTTGAGCTGCACCTTGATTTCCCGGTTCCCTCGCAGGGCCGGGGGAAAGGAGATCGGGGCCAGGTAAAGCCGCCCACAGAATTCAGGGCCGGGGTAGAGGATATTCCCCCTCTTGGGAAGTCCGAAGGCAATGGTCCAGTCGGCCCGCACCGCGGCGCCCATAACCTCGCCGGTATCGCCATTGATCCCGGAGGGAATATCGAGACTCAGGACCCGCTTCCCGCTGCTGTTGATCAGCCGAATCGCCTCCCCGTAAAGCCCCGTAACCTCCCGATCGAGACCCGTGCCAAAGATCCCGTCGATGATCGCCTCGCTATGGGCCAGGGCCAGGGACAACTCTTCCGGGGCGTTTACCTGGCTGACGGGAATGGGCAGCCGGCTGATTATTTCGAAATTGGATTTGGCCGCCCCCTGGAACCTGGCGGGATCGCCGAGGATAAAGACCGATACCTCTCCCCCCCCGGCCAGGAGATGGCGGGCCACCACCAGGCCGTCGCCCCCGTTATTCCCCACCCCGCAAATGACGACAAACCTCCGTCCCGAGATTCCCGCCAGCGTGGCGGCCAGTACAGAGCAGGCGGCTTGTCCGGCATTCTCCATGAGGATTTCCTCGGGAATATGAAGCTCCCGGGAGGCATAAACATCCAGCGCCTTCATCTCGGACGTAGTGGCTATCTTCATCCGCACCCTCCTTCGGCCATTATTGGCTTCCCCATATCAAAATTCAGTCTTCGCCACCACGAATAATACTTCCAAGTTAGTAGAAAACCCGAAGGGGCGTCGCACCCGACGCCCCTTCGGGTAGTTTAAGGGGATTTACTTCTTTTCCTCCCTCTTAAGCAGGTCCTCTATCCTGACGCCGACCTCTGCATGTCCTTCAAACATCGTTCCTGTCTTTTTCTTAGTAAACCTTTCTTCTGCAAGTTTATACGCCCTTGCAGGAAGGGGGATATACTGCACATCCTTAGCCAACTTGGCTGCGTTCTTGAGATAATAATCGACAAACTCTTTTACTTCGGGCTTATCGGCAGCCTTTTTGCTTACATAGATAAACAATGGCCTCGAAAGGGGCTGGTATGTGCCGTCCATAACAGTCTGCTCTGTGGG
>JAXMLI010000371.1:0-9840 GCA_034368785.1 Smithellaceae bacterium
GGTTAGCTGAAAAGGGGGATGAAAACCATGCAGGCAATGCCCCCAAAATATCCCTTGACAGGAAAAAACATCATGGTGTAGGCATGGGCGGCGAAATGACCAATGGTCACAAGCACCGGCTTGAGTTCACTGGCGAAAAAAGGCCGACTATTCAGGACGGGGCACAGAGCTGTTTGATGGGCTTTCTTAGGAGATCCCGACCGAAAAACTTCAACTCACATTGGATGTCCTGGCCGCAAAAAACCAGGAGAGACGCATCCGGGAAAGGAGAGAGCGGTGAACATTTTTGTATGCGTGAAGCAAGTCCCCGATTCAGAGACACAGATCAAGGTAAAACCGGACGGCAGCGGAATCGAGGAGGGCAACATCAAGTGGATCATGAACCCCTATGACGAATACGGCGTGGAAGAGGCCCTCCGGATCAAGGAAAAGAAGGGGGGAGAGGTGACCGTGATCTCGGTGGGACCGGCCCGGGTCATGGAAACCATCCGCACGGCGCTCGCGATGGGGGCGGACAAGGGGATCCAGATCAGCGATCCCGCCTTCGACGGCGCAGACGCCTATGCCATCGCCTCAGCGCTGGCCGCGGCCATCAAGGCCCAGCCCTTCGACCTGGTCCTCTGCGGCCAGCGGGCCATCGACGACGACGCGGGCCAGGTGGGTTCCATCCTCGCGGAACTTCTCGGCATTCCACAGCTTACCGTAGTGACGAAGGTCGATGTCGAGGATAAGACGGTCAAGGCCATCCGGCCCATCGAGGGGGCGCAGCTCCTCATCGAGGCGACCCTGCCCTGCCTCATTACCGCCCAGAAGGGGCTCAATGAGCCGCGTTACGCCTCGTTGCCCGGGATCATGAAGGCCAAGAAAAAACCCGTGGATATGAAAGACGCCGCCGCCCTGGGCGTCAAGCCTGAGGCGAAGGCCAGGATCATCCGCCTCACCCCTCCCCCGGCCCGTGCGCCCGGCAAGATCATCAGCGGCGATGATCCGGCGCAGAAGGCGGCCCAAATGGCGCGGCTGCTCCGGGAAGAGGCGAAGGTCATCTAAATCAACGATCAACGATCAGTAGGGTGCGTTAGGCGGTTTTTTGCCGTAACGCACCGTAGAATTCGGTGCGTTACGCTTCGCTAACGCACCCTACATTTCTAAAAAGCTAAAAGGCTAAAAAGGGAGGAAGGGAAATGGCAAAAGGCGTTTGGATCGTCGCGGAACAGAGAGACAAGGCTCTGCGTAAGATAAGTTTTGAACTCGCCTCCGTGGCCCGCCGGCTGGCGGACGAACTGGGCGAGGAGGTGGGGGCAATCCTGCTCGGCGCCGGTGTGGAAGGACTCGCCCCGGAACTGGCGAAATACGGCGTGGACAGGGTTTACCTGGGCGAAGACCCGGCCCTGGCCGTCTATACCACGGACGGATACGCTCAGGCGGTCGCGAAAATCGTAAAGGAGAAGGACCCGGCCATCCTGCTGCTGGGCTCCTCCGCCGAGGGGAAGGACCTTTCCTCCCGGCTCGCGGGAAGGCTCGCTACGGGTCTGGCCACGGACTCCGTGGACGTGAAGATCGTCTCGGGCCGTCTGATCGCCACGCGTCCGCTCTATGCGGGTAAGAGCTTCGGCGAGATAGAGATCGTCACCAATCCCCAAATTGCCTCCCTGCGGCCTAACGTGTTCCCCGTCGTGGAGAATCCGAAGGCCGGCGCGGTGGAGAGGTTCGATCCGGGACTGGCCGGGACAACCCTGGCCACGAAGGTCCTGGAGGTACAGAAGGACACCACCGGGCGGCCGGACCTTACCGAGGCGAATGTCATCGTCTCCGGCGGCCGGGGCATGAAGGCGCCCGAAGGCTACCAGATCCTCGAAGAACTGGCGGATGTGCTCGGGGCCACGGTGGGGGCCTCCCGGGCGGCGGTGGACGCGGGCTGGCGGCCTCAGAAGGACCAGGTGGGACAGACCGGCAAGGTGGTCTCGCCCAACCTGTACGTCGCCTGCGGGATCTCCGGCGCGATCCAGCACCTGGCCGGGATGAGTTCCTCCAAGTACATCTGCGCCATCAACAAGGACGCCGAGGCGCCGATCTTCGCCAAGGCGGACTACGGCATCGTGGACGACCTCTTCAAGGTGGTCCCGGAGCTGACCAAGGAGTGCAAAAAGCTCCTCAGTTGAGTTTAAAGGCGCGGGGCAGGAGGCGGATACCCCGCGCCTTTTTTGTTAAGCCTGCAGGTGGTTTTCGGAGGGCCACGCTCCGTCATGGCCGCAAAGGTATTGGATATATAGGTCAGGCGTCCCGCCTGACTTACCGGTCAAGCAAGATGCTTGACCTATTATGTGTGCTGATAATGCGGTGATCTTGTTGTCGTCCGCATCCGGACGCGACCTAAGCGCGTCCCTCCGAAACAACCCCCAACATAAGAGGTGGGCGAATGGAATTCTCGATCGGCAATGAAGGAAGGGTTGATTACTGGAACATCCAGTACGGTTTCATCTTTTACCTCCTGACCCTCGCGGCCCTCGCGATCTTCGCCTGGGGAGCCTATCGCCGCTTCCGGCAATGGCAGGCCCTGGGCCAGCCGGAAATGCGGTGGGATGAGACGGGGAGGAGGATAAAGCGGGTCCTCCTGGACGGGCTGCTCCAGGTCCGGCTCTTCCGGGACGCCTACCCGGGGATGATCCACGGACTCCTCTTCTTCGGTTTCGCCGTCCTTTTCCTGGGCACCGCGCTGGTGGCCACCAACTACTACATCGCCGCCCCCCTTGGCCTGGCCTATATGCGGGGCGCCTTCTATCTCTGGGTTTCCCTGATCCTCGAGGTCTTCGGCCTTGCCGCTCTCCTCGGGGTGATCCTCTTCGCCTGGCGGCGCTACATCCAAAGACCCGATCGCCTCGCGTACCAGGAAAAGCCCGACGGCACCTGGGAAGACGGGTTCATCCTGGCCCTGATTGGCCTCATTATCATCACCGGTTTTCTCGTCGAGGCCCTCCGGATCCACGTCACCAGGGCGCCCTGGGAGGTCTGGTCCTTCGTCGGCTACGGCCTCGCGGGACTCTTTTCCGGCGTCGGGGAAGGGAGCGCGAAAATTTTCCATCGGGTCCTCTGGTGGAGCCACGCCATCCTCTCTTTGGGGTTCATCGCCTATATCCCCTATTCCCGGCTTATCCACATCATCACGTCGCCGGCCAACCAGTTTCTCTCCTCTCTGAAGCCGACGGGGCATCTCGAACCCATCGCCGATTTCGAAAACGCCGAGACCTTCGGCGTTGGGACCCTCGAGGAATTCACCTGGAAGCAGATATTTGACGCCGACAGCTGCACCCGCTGCGGGCGCTGTCAGGACGGCTGCCCGGCCTACCTGTCCGGCAAGCCCCTCTCGCCCAAGAAGCTCATTCAGGATTTAAAGACCTTCTGGCTCGCGCGCTCCCTTGAGACCATTGCCGCCCGGGAAAGGGGCGAGGAGCCGCCGGCAGCGGAGACGGCCCTGGTGGGCGAGGTCATCGATCTCCACGAACTTTGGGCCTGCACCAACTGCATGTACTGCATGGAGCATTGCCCGGTCTTTATCGAACATGTCCCCAAGATCATCGACATGCGGCGCTTCAAGGTCCTCACCGAGGCGGATTTCGCCCCGGAACTCCAGCTCACCTGCCGGAACCTGGAAAATAACTCTAATCCCTGGGGCGTGGGCGCCCATCTGCGGGCCGAATGGGCGGCTGATCTCGAGATCAAGACCCTGGCCGAGGAGCCTGAGGTGGAATACCTCTTTTACGTGGGCTGCGCCGGCGCTTTCGATGACCGGGGGAAGAAGGTCTCTGTGGCCCTGGCTAAGATCATGAAGGCCGCGGGGATCAGTTTCGGCATCCTCGGCAATGAAGAGGGCTGCTGCGGCGACTCGGCCCTCCGGGCGGGCAACGAGTACCTCTTCCAGAGCCTCGCCCAGACCAGCATCGAAACGATGAACGGCTACGGCGTGAAGAAGATCATCACCGCCTGTCCCCACGGCTATAACACGATGAAGAAGGAATACCCCGGCTTCGGCGGCCGTTACGAGGTCTATCACCATACCGAAATCCTGGCCCGGCTACTCCGCGAGGGACGGATCACCCTCCGGAAAAACATCCCCGGCCTCTTCACCTATCACGACTCCTGCTTCCTGGGCCGCTATAACGGGATATACGAGGAGCCGAGACAGCTCCTGAATGGCATTCCCGGGGTGAAAACGGTGGAGATGGCGCGGAACCGCACCCGGAGCTTCTGCTGCGGCGCCGGCGGGGGACGGATGTGGATGGAGGAGGACCAGGGCGAGCGGATCAACGATCTCCGGACCGACGAGGCCATCGCCGTATCGGCCACGGGCATCGTGGTGGCCTGCCCGTTCTGTCTCACGATGATGGCTGATGGAATCAAGGATAGGGGGAAAGAAGAGATGATGGCGGCCTGCGATATTGCCGAATTGATCTGGCAGGCGATGGACCTGGAGGCGTAGGAGGGACGCGGCTTTGGTCGCGGCGGGATTACACTTCCTTGCCAAAATGCTAAACCGCTTGCGGCCATGACGGAGCATGGCCCTCCAAAACCCACTGACCTTGCCTTTACCAGTGGAGGGACGCGCTCCGTCGCGTCCGCATGGCGTACGCCATATCCAAAGCCTTGCGGCCATGACGGAGCATGGCCCTCCAAAAACCAAAGCCGGGGGGGCGACGCCGCCGGCATCTCCCCGGTTTCTACGCCCCGTACTTGGTAAGGCGGCCCGCGTGGGCCAGGGCCAGGGTCATCAGGTTCATCATGGGCATCCGGCCCAGGCCGCCCTGGAGGCAGAACCTTTCCCCGAAGCGCTCCACCTCATCAACGCGGCAGTTGGCCGCCTTAAGAAGGACCGGCACCGGGTGCCAGCTATGGGCCGCCATCGCCGCCGGGGTGGAGTGATCCCCCGTCACGACCAGGACATCCGGCCTAAGGGCGGTCACCGCCGGGAGATACTGGTCGATCTCTTCTATCGCGGCCACCTTCCGTTCGTAATTGCCGTCCTCCCCGCTGGAGTCCGTGGCCTTCACATGGACGAAGAAGAAATCATGCCGGTCGAAGTTCTCCTTCAGAACGGCAAATTGCTCGGCCAGGCCAGAGACTTCCCGGCAGACCTCCATCCCCAGGAGACCGGCGATTCCCCGGTACATGGGATAGGCGGCGACGGCCAGGGCGTTCAACCGAAACCTCTCCGCGAGGCTCGGAAATGACCGGTGACGGGCATAGCCCCGCAGGAGGATCATATTGGCCTTTTCCTCCGGGGCGAGAACCATTCGAACCCGGGAGAGCAGTTCCTCCAGGATCAGCTCGGTCCGTTTCGCCTCCGCCCGGAGGGCGCGGGGTGGAAGGGGTGCGACCCCCAAACGCTGCGGGTCCGTCTCGGCAATATCCTCGCGTAAATCATCACCCCGAAGAACCAAAAGCGCCCGATGCTCCTTTTCCGGGGCGAAAAATACCTCCACCCCGGAGCTCAGGCGGATCGATTCGGAAAGCCGCCGGCACAGGAGCCGGTTGGTCTCCGTCGCGAGCCGACCGGCCCGCCGGTCCAGAATCAGGCCGTCCGGATCAAGGGTGGCGAAATTCACCCGGGCATAGAGGTCCCGAGGGTCCATAGGGAACCCCACCCCGGCGGCGGAGAGGAAACCCCTGCCGATATTGTATTTCAGGGGGTCATAGCCGAAGAGGGCGAAATGGGCCGGCCCGCTGCCCGGGGTAATCCCGGGGGTAATGGGATCAAGGAGGCCGGTAACCCCTTCCCGGGCAAGGGTGTCCAGATTCGGCGTCCGGGCCGCCTCCAGTTCCGTCTCCCGGCGCCCCTCCATCGGAAGACCCCCGAGGCCGTCCATGATAAGAAAAACGATTTTCGTCTTGCCGTCAATCACCAGGGAATCGATAAGTTC
Source organism: Smithellaceae bacterium (assembly GCA_034368785.1). Lineage (GTDB taxonomy): Bacteria > Desulfobacterota > Syntrophia > Syntrophales > CAMTWB01 > CAMTWB01. Next base: position 5,913 of record JAXMLI010000371.1, read on the forward strand.
AGGATTCATATTTTGACCTCCTTATTGTTTTTTTGGAGGGACGCGCTCCGTCGCGTCCGCTAGGCGTGTGCCTCATCAAAAACCTTTGCGGCCATGACGGAGCATGGCCCTCCAAAAACCACACCCACGCATTGCCCCCATGGAGGGACGCGCTCCGTCGCGTCCGCGCTGCCTGTACTTTATCCAAAGCATTTACGGCCATGACGGAGCATGGCCCTCCAAAAACCATAACCGGGCAATGCCCGGTGGTAAAACAAGCTCAATCGTACCACGGAAGCACATTCAATTCCCCCTTAAAAGGCCATTCTTCCTCTAAAGTGCATAGCCCGGCTCGTATGGGGTTATTGCGTACATACTGCCACTTCTCATCATATCTCTCCGCTTTCCGCATTTGCGTGTCCCAGAAAGATTTCTGCCAGACCGGTCGCTCCACCGGTATTGGCCAGTGCCTTGAGGCCGCTGATTTCCAGTAGCGTACCCAGTTTTCGAGGTTCGGACAATCAGCAGGTCCCGGCGCGCAGAAGAGATGAAGGTGGTCCGGCATGATAACATATCGACCCACAAGCCATTGACTGGCATTCTGCCAAACCTCCCGCAAAAGGTGATGAACTTCGGGACAATCCAGAATTCTCTTCTTATTATCCGCACAGACGGTTACGAAAATAATGGAAACCCGATCGAAAGATTGATGAGCAGGCATATGCACCGGCGTCCGACGTTTCACCAGGGAGGGATGTGTACCAGCATCTTTTATTTGGCGTTTATCTTTCATTTTTCAAAACAGGGAAAACGGCCATGACGGAGCATGGCCCTCCAAAAACCATAACCGCGCCTTTGCCCGTGGAGGGACGCGCTCCGTCGCGTCCGCTAGGCTTATGATTTACCCAAAAGTCTTTACGGCCATGACGGAGCATGGCCCTCCAAAAACCACACCCACGCATTGCCCCCATGGAGGGACGCGCTCCGTCGCGTCCGCTAGGCATGTGCCTTATCAAAAACCTTTGCGGCCATGACGGAGCATGGCCCTCCAAAAACCTAACCGGGCATTTTTCAGCGTTTGAGGATGAATATCCTACCTCATCCCCAGGAGCTTCCTCGCCACCACCACCCGCTGGATCTCGTTGGTGCCCTCGTAGATCTGGCAGATTTTGGCGTCCCGCATGTGACGTTCCGCCGGGTATTCCTTGATGTAGCCGTAACCGCCGAAGATCTGGACCCCCTCGATGGCGGCCCGCATCGCCACGTCGGAGGCGAAGTACTTGGCCATCGCCGCCTCCTTTTCAAAGTCCAGTCCCTGATCTTCGAGCCAAGCGGCCCGGAGCAGCATCAGCTCCGCCGCGTCCAGTTCCGTGGCCATATCGGCAAGCTTGAACTGGATCGCCTGAAAGGTGGAGATGGGCTTGCCGAACTGGACCCGCTCCTTCGCATAGGCCAGGGCGTCCTCGAGGGCGGCGCGGCCGATGCCGCAGGCCTGGGCGCCAATGCCGATCCGGCCGGAATCGAGGCCCGCCATCATCTGGCGGAAACCCTGCCCATGCTGCCCCAGGAGATTCTCCATCGGGATCCGGGCGTCCTCGAAGACCAACTCCGCCGTTCCCGAGGCCAGAATCCCCATCTTCTCCTCGACCTTTCCCAGAGAATACCCCGGCGTATTCTTCAGGTCCACAAGCAGGTTGATCACCCCTTTATAACCAAGCGAGGGGTCGAGCGTAGCCGCCAGGACGCAATAGTCGGCCACATTGCCGCTGGTGATGAAGGTTTTGACCCCGTTGACCAGATAATGATCCCCTTTCAGTTCCGCCCGGCAGCGCAGGGCCGCCGCGTCGGAGCCGGCGCAGGCCTCCGTCAGGGCGTAACAGCCCTCCACCCTGCCCCCCGCTACCGGGGTCAGGAAGCGGTGTTTCTGCTCCTCCGTGCCGTAAGTTTTCACCGGGTGGCCATAGAGGGTGTTATTAACGGACACGATAACGCCGCAGCTGGCGCAGGCCTTGGATATTTCTATCGTGGCCAGCACATAGGTCACGTTGTCCATGCCGGCGCCGCCGTACTCCGTATCCACGGCCACCCCCATGATCCCCATCTCCCCCAGCTTCCGGCAGATCTCCTCTGGATGGCGATGGGTCCGGTCAAGCTCCGCCGCAATGGGCTTGATTTCCGCCTCGGCAAACTTCCGGACCATCTCGCGAACCATCTGCTGTTCTTCCGTAGGCGCAAAATTCATCTTTTCGTCTCCTTTTTTGGAATCGCTGTATTCGATCGAAATTAACCCCATCCCCACCCCGACCCTCCCCTTGAAGGGGAGGGAGACGGGAGGTTCAGGCCTCTCCTTGAAGGGGAGGGGGACGGTGGGGTCAGGCCTCTCCTCGAAGGGGAGGGAACAAAACCCCATCTCCCTCCAAGGGAAAAAGTAACCTGTCCCCTTTTTAACGCTCGAGGACCAGAGCCATGCCCTGGCCGCCGCCGATGCAGAGCGCCGCCAGGCCCAGATTGACATCTCTTCTCTGCATCTCCATCGCGAGGCCATAGGTAATCCGGGCGCCCGTCGCCCCGATCGGATGGCCCAGGGAGATGCCGCTGCCGTTTACATTGCAGAAAGCGGGATCGACCTTCAGTTCCCGGATACAGGCGAGGGCCTGGCAGGCAAAGGCCTCGTTGAGTTCCACGAGGTCGATATCGGCCATGGTGATATTCAGTTTTTTAAAGAGTTTCCTCGTGGCCGGGATCGGTCCCAGTCCCATGTAGGCCGGATCCACGCCGCCCATGGCAAAGCCCTTGATCCGGGCGAGAGGGTTCAGTCCCAGCTCCCGGGCGCGGCTGCCGGACATTACCACCACCGCCGCCGCGCCATCGTTGATTCCCGAGGCGTTGCCCGCCGTGACGGTGCCGTTTTTGATGAAGGCCCCGGAGAGTCTGGCCAGCTTCTCCAGACTGGTTTCCATGGGCCGTTCGTCCACCTGGAAGAAAATCGGGTCGCCCTTCTTCTGGGGAATCGGCACCGGGATGATCTCCTCGGCAAAGAGGCCGCTACGGATGGCGGCCAGCGCCCGCTGATGGCTGATCAGGGCCAGTTCGTCCTGTTCCGCCCGGGTGATGCCGTAGCGCTGGGCGATGTTCTCCGCCGTCTGCCCCATGTGATAGCCGTTGAATATCTCGTAGAGGCCGTCATAGACCATCAGGTCCGTCACCTGGCCGAATGGCATGTTCATCCGGTAGCCGAACCGGGCCTCATTCAAGGCATAGGGGGCGTTGGTCATGTTCTCCATGCCGCCGGCGATGACCGCTTCGGCGGTCCCGCTCCAGATGGCGCCAGCGGCCAGGGCGATGGCCTTCATCCCCGAGGCGCAGACCATATTCAGCGTCCAGGCGTTGGTTTCCACGGGAAGACCGCTGTAAATGGACGCCTGACGGGCCGGATTCTGACCCTGGGCCGCCTGGAGGACGTTGCCCATGATGCACTCGTCAAAATAGGCCGGCGTCAGGGACGAATCGAAGGTCCCGGACACCCCGGTGATTTTGGTTTCTTCCGGGCCATTATCAGGGCGACAGGACCGGTTGAGGTCGTTAACCGCCGGCCGGAGACCGGCCCGCCGGATGGCCTCACCGATCACCAGCGCGCCCAGATCAACGACCTTTACCCCCTTCAGGGCGCCCGCAAAAGCGCCTACCGCCGTTCGCGCCCCACTCACGATTACCGCTTCTTCCATTTTATAATCTCCTTATAAAAAATCCAGAATCGCCTCTCCGATCTGCCTCAAAATTTCCTTCCCTTGAAGGGGAGGACTGAAGCCCCAGTCTCCCGCCCCTTCAAGGGGAGGCCTGACGCCCCAGCCCCCCTCCCCTTCATGGGGCGGGTCGGGGTGGGGATGGGGTCAAATGACCGCGCAGCCACTACAACCCCATCCCCTCCTAACCTCCCCCTTGAAGGGGG
>JAXMLI010000372.1:0-5829 GCA_034368785.1 Smithellaceae bacterium
AAAGGTCTAGTTAGGGCAGGTTGTAGTAAAAAACCACCGGAAATCCGTCAATCCGGGAGGTCAGGGGAAATCTCCGTTTTCCCCTTGACATTACTTATCATGGATGTCCCCCGATTAATGATGTCACCCGATTAACCCCGGCGTCATCGCCTGATTATTTTTTCATGTTCCTTATTTACGCGGGCGCCATGCTGCTCAAAGCGGGAAAAGTGGTCCGGGATTTGATGCCTATCTACAAGAAGAAAACGAACGGAGGAAGTATGCGATTACAATTTACAGCGGTTTTTGAGAAGGTACCCTTGGGCTACATCGCCTATGTTGAAGAATTGCCCGGAGCAAATACACAGGGGCGGACCCTGGAAGAGGCGCGAGCCAATTTCTTTGAAGCGGTCGAGATGACCATCGAAGCCAATCGGACCCTGTTCGAAGAGGAAATTCGCGACAAGGAAATGATTAAAGAACCCTTTGCAGTGCTGACGGCATGAAAAGGGCAGAATTCATCAAACACTTACGGTTGCATGGATGCGCGTTACTGCGGGAAGGGGGCAGTTTTAATTTTTGCCTATCGATTCACTCCACCAGCGGAAGGTGAAGAACGGCGCTCGCCGCCGCTGAGGATTGCGTTAGATCAATCATTTCAAACGCAAATCCTCGGAATATTCCACCCATCATAGGTGCTGACTCGTAGTTGACAACGTTACCTCAGTACCGCTTATAGCTGATGGAAATCCCGCCGCCGCTTTCATCGACCGTTGTTTCCAAATAGGGCAGATTCTTAATGTAATCGTAGAATTCCCTCGTCCCTCCTCCCATGCCCCACCCCCGGGAGGAGACATTATGGGCCGTATAGCACCCGCCTTTCTCAAGTTTGGGGTATAGGTCGAGGAAGTAATTCTTGTACCATTCCTTGTCAGCGTCGCAAAAAATAAAGTCGAAGGGTCCTTTGAGCTCTTTGACCAAACCGTGGGCATCGGCGAATCTGGCATCGATATACTCCGCCAGGCCCGCTTCCTTGAAGTTCGCCAAGGCCTGCCGATACCGCTCCCGGTCATTCTCGATGGTGATCAATTTCCCGCCCGTCTTGCTGAGCGCCCAGGCGATAAAAATCGCGGAATGGCCAGTAGAAGTTCCTATTTCCAGCGCCTTTTTATAGTTGTTCCTCACGATCAGGTCATACAATATTTTCCCGTCGGACGCCGGGACATTCAGGTCTCTCCATGTCCCTTGCCGCTTTTCAAGAAAGCTCATCACCCGTTCATCAAGGTCCGTCATCCTTCCCGGCGTCTGAGACAGCAGCTCCGCCGGAAGCAACAGCAGGAGGGCGAGAACGATCACTGCGAGATTTGCATAGGCCTTCTTTTTCATAGGATAGGACCGCCTTTTGGAGTGAAAAGGTCTCGAAGAGTAGATTCTCTTGGCGAATCTACAGAGATATCTCTTTCCCTGGTCTGGTCCTTACGCGCTCATGGCGATCGATGGAATGCACACTTATCTCGCGGATCTTTACCCCCTGAAGGGCGCTGAGCGGGACCTGCACCCCTGCTTTACCGAGGGACCAGACCTTCCGGTAAAAATCGGAGAGACCTGTTATCTCTTTTCCGTCAACGGCAAGAATCATGTCACCCGGCTTGAGACCGGCCTTTTCGGCAGGGCCTCCCGAAGTGACTCTGGTGATGATGATGCGACCATGGGACACTTCCGCGTTTATCCCCAGCCAGGGTCTTTGCACCCTTCCGGATCGGCCTGCATTCTTCAGTGACGCAAGAATCGGATGAAGCAGATCGATCGGGATGGACACGTTGCAGGGGAGCGACCCCACTCCTGGTATCGTGACCTGGGTGAAAAGGGACAGTATCCCCACCAGCTTGCCCTCGGGGCTGATCAGCGCCGCGCCGCCGAAATCGTGGTATGCCGGCAGGGTATAGATCGCCTCTTCCAGGAGGTACTCCCAGTATCCGGCAAATTCGCTGCGACTGATTACCCGGACGACCTGGGCCGCTTCCTCTCCTCCATGCCCCGCCACCAGCAGGGAATCCCACGACTTGACCGCCGCCGATCGCCCCAGCTCAATAGGCGCCACGCCCAGGGGTTTGTGCGTCTTCACAAGAGCGAGACCACTGTAGAAATCATAGCCTAAAATGGTCCCGCGGACGGGCTTTTCCCCCGGAACGCTCACCTCGATGCTCTCGGCTTCCCTGATGAGGTAGGAGAGCGTGAGAATCGTTCCGTCGGCGTCGATGACCACGCCATTCCCTTCCCTATGAGTTCCCAGGGTACCGGCCGATTCGGCCTCGGGAGGGATAAGGGAGCGTATCCTGACAACGGCCTTGAGCATGCCCTCCGCGCCCGTATCGGCTAATGCCTGAACAGGCAGGCCGATAAGAAAAAGCACTCCCAGGAAAACCAGGACTATCCTTCTCATCGCGCACCTCCATTCAACTTTTCGTGCTGATCGAGCTATTACGGCGGTTACGAGTCGGGGGAAATATTTCGGTTCGTCAGTTCTGACGGACTCGTAAAAAGTCCGGGAACCTCACATTCTGTCATTCCCGCGAAGGCGGGAATCCAGTGAATACAGGTAGTTCTAGCTTCCCGCCTTCGCGGGAATGACGCCTTGGGACTTTTCACGAATTCGTCAAATATTCAGACCGCCAACGAACCGATCAAGTCATTAATATCGTCTATCTTATGGCGGCGCAGGTAATCCTCTATTCCCTCGATAATCCTCAGCGTCGCCTGGGGATTGACGAAATTGGCCGTCCCCACCTCCACCGCCCGGGCGCCGGCAATCAGAAACTCCAGGGCGTCGGCTGCCTCGGCGATGCCCCCCATCCCGATCACGGGAATCGATACTTTTTGTACCACCTCCCATACCATCCGGAGGGCTACAGGCCGGATCGCCGGTCCGGAAAGGCCGCCGATAATATTTCTCAACTTTGGCATCCGCCTCTCCACATCGATGGACATGCCTTTGAGGGTATTGATAAGGGAGATGGCATCGGCGCCCGCCTGCTCCACGCTCCGGGCTATTTCGGCGATATCCGTCACATTGGGCGATAGTTTTACAATCAGGGGCAGGTCGGTGGCATCTCGGGCGGCAATCGTTACCTCGCTCGCCAGCTTGGGATCACTGCCGAAGGCAGCTCCCCCCTTCAACACATTCGGACAGGAGATGTTGATCTCCAGGGCGGCGATTCCCCCCGCCCCGGTCAGCTTCCGGGCAACCTGCCGGAACTCCTCGGGGGTCTCGCCATAGATGTTCGCGATAATGACGGCATTGCGTTCTTTCAGCAGGGGCAGCTTCTCGGCCAGAAAGGCCTCAATACCGATATTCTGGAGGCCGATCGCATTGAGCATCCCCGCCGGGGTCTCGGTGATTCGGGGGGGGGGATTTCCCGCCCGCGGTTTGAGGGAAAGGCCTTTGACCACGACTGCCCCCAGGCGGGACAGGTCAACCAGCCCGTCATATTCCATCCCGTAGCCAAAGGTTCCCGACGCCGTCATCACGGGATTTTTTATGATCAATCCCCGGCCGATGCAGACGGCCATATTCAGATTATCATTCACGATGGAAAATACCCCTGAGCCTTTCGTCACCATGGTTTACCAGCAGATCTCCCTGATATCAAAAACCGGCCCGTCACAGCAGACCCGTCGGTAGGGAACATCCGGGAGGTCCTTCACCTCGACGACACAGCCGAGACAGGCCCCCAGACCGCAGGCCATCCGCTCTTCCAGGGAAATCTGGCAGGGCGAGTCGCACTCCTGGAGCATAACCGCGAGCCGGGCGAGCATGCCCCGGGGTCCGCAGGCATATAAATGCGCCCCGGCCTCCGCCAGCTCCGTCAAGTCCCGCACGAGGATTTCGGTGACCAGCCCTTTTTCCCCGACGCTTCCGTCCTCGGTGGTTATCTTCACCTGATCGCAGGCGGACCTTAACTGCTCCAATCCGATTATATCCGACGCGGACCTCGCGCCCAGATAACAGTCGATCCGGCATCCCCGGCGCCGGCCATATTCCCGGGCCAGGAGATTCAGCGCGGCGACGCCGATTCCTCCGGCCACCAGCACCAGCCTGCTGGCGCCTTCCGGTACCTGGAAGGGACGACCCAGGGGGCCGAAGAGGCCGATTTCATTGCCTTTTTTCTGTAGGGATAAAGCGGCCGTTCCCCGTCCGACGACCTGGTAAAGGAAGGTCGCGACCCCGTTCGCCGGGTCAAAGTCATATATACTGAGCGGCCTTCCCAGGAGGGGATCATGGCCGCGCAATAATTTCAGCAAGGCAAACTGACCGGGCCTGGGCAAAGGGAAGCCGGCGGCCACGGTTACCTGGAGCCTGAAGCAGTTCCCGGCCAACCTTTCATTGCCCAGTATTTCCCCGCAGGTATCAATTTTTTCCGACATGATCATTCCACAGTAACCTCTTCCCGGATGCTTTGCGTCTCGGGACTTCCCAGCTCCAACCCCATCACCAGGGCATCCTCGTCCGTTTCCCGGTAATAGCCTTTTCTTATCCCTCGGACCCGGAAACCCGTCTTTTCATACAACCCGATGGCCGCCGCGTTTGACCTTCGGACCTCGAGGAAGACCCTCTTTGCTTCTTGTTCACCGGCCTGATCCAGCATATCCCGGACAAGCAGGCTCGCCACCGACTGCCTTCTGAACTCGTCTTTCACGGCAAGGTTATGGATATGGACCTCGCCGGCATAAATCCAGGCGATCAGATAACCCGCCAGCACCATGCCTCCCCCTTGCCTCACCCGGGCCACCCGACAGCAAGAGAGCTGGGACTTGAGTTCCCCCTGAAACATCCGCTCGCTCCAGGGCGCGGCGAAGGCGGCATTTTCGATAGCCAGTACCTCAGGTAAATCCGCCGCAGCCATCTCGTAAATTTCCAGCTTATGATCCCGAATCATATTGGTACTTCTTTTATCAATCCTCACCGGGCGATGCAACATCTACCTAAAATCAAAAAAGTACTCAAAAAAAATAATCAAAGCCAGGGAAAACGCGGCAAACACCGGCACCGCCCTCTTAAGCTTTATCATGTTCAACCCGGCGGCGACCCCGATCAGGGGCAGCAGGTAGTAGGAGAGACGCAAGCCCTCATATGACCACGATGGTAAGGAAAGGTAGGCCGCATGAAGGATCTCCGCCCCGCTCAGGGTAAGGACCAGAATCAGGAAGGCCGGGACAATAAAGGCCTTGGCCAGACTCCGGAGATGGAGAAGCTCGATCCGGCGAACATCAGGTATCTCTGCTGCCTGCTCGGCCAGCTCCGCGATGCGGTCGTTGGACTTGATAACCAGTGACTGCGCCTTTTGACCAAGCAGGGCAACAGGCAAAAAGATGATAAAACTGAGGGAAATAAGCTCGGCAGAAACGAATCCCAATCGCCCGGAAACGATAATGGCCACCCCGGTAATCACGACCGAAGCCATGGTGTCATCGGGGGGGACGTAGCCGCCCACGGAAACCCGGTCAATCCAGACCAGTTCCAGAAAGGAGCCGATGATAAGCCCGGTCACGGGGTCCCCAAGGATGGCGCCCAGGATCGGCGCGGCCACAATCGGCCGGGAAATAAGCAACTGGACCGCGGTTCTGTCCAGGCATAAAATTCCTCCGACGAAGGCAATCATGAGATATTTCATTATCCTGGTACTCCGCTTCACGAATGTCCCGTTTGAACATCGGGATCGTCCTTATCGGGTTATTTTTGGGGTACGCCGTCTTTGCAAGGCCTTCTCCCTAACCTTCAAGGGGAGCCTAAAACTCCAAGCTCCCTCCCCTTCGAGGGAAGGGTCGGGGTGGGGATGGGGTCATATGTAT
>JAXMLI010000373.1:0-3324 GCA_034368785.1 Smithellaceae bacterium
TCCCCTGCAAGGGAGGGAGATTGGGGCTTTAGGCTCCCCTTGATGGGGAGGGAGAAGGCACTGCAAAGACAGCGTGACTCAAAAAGAACCTGATAGCGAATCCGATTTTACCTGCGCCTTCAAACGGGTCTTTGGTGTTTCCACGGGGGAAGATATGGCAGACATGATTTATGAAGAGAGTTTTGAAAAATATTTCCGGCCGGAGGAATTAAACAAGGCCATCGGCGACGCCCTGGGGGCCAAGCACAGCCGGGCCAGGGAAAACTTGAAATGGCTCTTTGCCCACCTCCATCCCTATTTTTTCATCACCATGAAGGAAGAGACGGAGGCGATCCTGAATCTGGCCCTGGGGCTGGAGAGCCTGGCCGACAAAAGAAAACTGGTTCTGGCGGAGCAGGAAAGGAAATTGATTCTGGCGCGACTGGATCTGCCCGGCTCCCTTTACGACACCTTAATACCCCTCCAGGAGATGGAGATATCCTACGCGGAAATGATCCATTCCGATGCGCCCCTCCCGGGCGCCAATCGGGAACTGGAAATCCATCGCTTTGATTTTGACCGGAAGACCAACGGAGATATTAATGCGGCCACCGGCACAATGGTACCGCCTGGGATCAGGAAGGCCGTGCGCAAGGTGATGAAGGAACAATATGCCCTCTTTGATATTGCCCAGTTCGAGCAGATATTGCGCCTTTTGTGGCTGAACAATCAGGAGTATGTACGGATATCGCCACCGGAGCGCATTGTCAGAAACATGTGGCTTTACCAGCAGGGCCTGAGGCATGACGGGCTGTTCCTGGACGCGCAAGAAATGGTCAGCGTGGGCGCGTACCGGGAGACACGCATCCTCTTTGCCGTGGTGAATCCCGCCCGGAGGGGTTTCATGACCCAGGTGATGGAGGTATTCAAGCGACTGAAGATCGGGGTAAGGCGCTACTACGGCCTGAACATATCAACGGGACTGCATCCCTATTTCCTGGGGACGTTCTATGTCACGGCGCCGGACAGGACCCGCCTCGAAAAGGAATCCGATCTCTTTAAGCAGCTTCAGTGTGAGTTGTACAATACTCAGATCCTGTCCCCCTCCTCTGAAGTTTATACGAACTTCGTCATGGAAGGGATCATGACCGGGGAAGAGGCCTCTCTCGTCAATGCGTTTGTCGCCTTCTGCCATACCGCCCTTGCCCATAGTCATCCCGACCGTTTTTCCTATGATGTGGTAAGGAATGCCTTATTATCGGACCCGGCCCTCACCTTCAAACTCATCGAGATCTTTAATAAAAGGTTCAACCCCGGCTTGTCACAAAGGGTAGATGATTATCGGGAGGCCCTCCGGGAACTGGCGGGGATGATTGATACATACAATACGGGCAGCCGCTACCTGGATGAAATAAGAAAGACCATCTATCAGACCTGCCTTATTTTTATCTCTCATACCCTCAAGACAAACTTTTTTGTCCCCCGGAAGCACGCCCTGTCCTTCCGCCTTGATCCGACATATTTAAGCCGATTACGTCCGGAGTTCACCGCGGGCCTGCCCCAAGCTCCGCCCTTCCGGATCACCTTTTTCTTCGGGCGCTACGGTCTGGGTTATCATATCGGATTTTCCGATATCGCCCGGGGAGGGTGGCGTACCATCATCTGCAAACACCGGGATGAATATACGACCAACATCAATACCCTCTTCCGGGAGGTATTCATTCTGGCTCATACCCAGCATTTGAAGAACAAGGATATCTATGAAGGCGGCTCGAAGATGACGGTGGTCCTTGACGCGGTGGAATTAGAAGGCGCCGAGGATATTACCCAGCGTCTCTATAAGCTGCAATACGGTTTCATCAACGCCTTTTTTGACATTTTTGTGACCGAAAATGGCCGGGCAACAGCCCCGCAGGTGGTTGATTATTACGGTGAAGAAGAACCTATTGAACTGGGTCCCGATGAAAACATGCACGATGAGATGATTGAACTCATCGCCGGCCAGGCCCTCCGGCGGGGATATGTCTTAGGCATTGGCGTCATATCCAGCAAACGGGTGGGTATTAACCATAAGGAATACGGCGTAACCTCCCGGGGGGTAGTAAAATATGCTGAAATCGCCCTGCGGGAAATCGGCATCCGGATTGATTCCGATTGTTTTACCGTCAAGTTCACCGGCGGACCTGATGGCGATGTGGCGGGCAACTCCATGAATCTCCTGCTCAAACGCTGTCCGGAGGTAAAGATCAACTGTATCGTGGACGGAACGGCAGGCCTCTTCGACCCGGCCGGGGCGGATCGGAATGAACTTCTGCGGCTCCTCCTCAAGGAGGATATCTGCGCCTTCGCCCCGGAGGCCCTCCATCCGGGCGGATTCATCATTTATCGTCATCTTCGCCGCCAAAGCGGCCTGCGGGAACTGCACCGGAAGGTTTCGCGCCATGAGGGCGGACTGGAAGAAGAGTGGCTCACTATCGATGAGTTCCACCGCGAACTGGATCAGCTGATCTTCTCATCCCCCGCAGATCTTTTTCTCCCCTGCGGCGGCAGACCGGAAACCATAGATGGGAAAAACTGGCAAAAACTCTTCACCCGGGAGGATACTCCCCTGGTAAAGGTTATCACGGAAGGGGCCAATTCCTTTATTACCCCGGAGGCAAGGGATGAATTGCAGAAACGGGGCATAATCGTCATTCGGGACGCCTCGGCGAACAAGTGCGGCGTCATCTCATCCTCTTATGAGATTATTGCCAATCTGCTCATGTCAGAAAAAGAGTTCCTCACTCATAAAGAGGCATACATTGCCGATGTCCTGCAAATACTGGATAAGAGGGCCGGGGAGGAGGCCAGCCTGATTTTCCGCAGACACCGTGAGCAGGAGGGGAGGTTGTCCTACACCCGGATAAGCGGCATGATCAGCGAGGAGATTAACGAGCATTACGGCCGGCTGTTCGCTTTCTTCCAGTCCCGACCCGAGCTGGCGGACCAGTTGCTTTTCCGCCGGACCATCTTGCAGCACCTGCCCGAATTCATCAGATCGAACGCCAAATACCGTCGCAGGATCGGCAAGCTGCCGCAAAAAATCAAGTTCGCCATCCTGGCGGCGGAAATCGCCTCGTCGATTGTCTATCGCGGCGGCTGGGAAACAGATCTGTCGGGCCGGTTGAGGGCGTTTTTAAAGGATCGACCCAACTCATGAATGTCCGGTTAGAAAATTGCGCTCGTCCTTATCAGGCTCCTTTTGACACAATAGCCGTCTTTGCCGGGCCTTCTCCCTCCTCTTGAAGCTGACCGCTGGACACAAATATTGCTGGACACGCGAGGCACAAGTTGTAGGGTGCGTTA
>JAXMLI010000374.1:0-4289 GCA_034368785.1 Smithellaceae bacterium
ACCCCTCCCCTAAAAAAGCCCGGCGGTAAAAATAACCGCCGGGCTTTTCCATGCCTTTTCAGCAGGGTCCCCATTGCGCCCTTACTGCCTTATACCCTCAAAATCATCATTGCTCATTGATCGTTGATCATTGCTTGTTGCACCCTTATTGCTTTATATCCTCAAAATCGGCGTCTACCACATCTTCCTCTTTTCGCGCCGAATCTCCACCCGGCTGCTGAGGCGGACGCTCCTGTTCCGCCGCCTTGGCGTACATGGCCTCCGCCATCTTGTGGGAGGCGGTGGTCAGCTCCTCCTGGGCGGCTTTAATTGCCTGGATATCATCCGTTTCCATCGCCTTCTTCACCTTGGCCATGGCCTCTTCGATCCGGGTTTTTTCCGCCTCGCCCAGCTTATCGCCAAACTCCTTCATGCTCTTTTCCACGCTGTAAACCATCGCGTCCGCGCTGTTTCTCGCTTCGATGAGTTCCTTCTTGCGCTTGTCCTCTTCCGCGTGGGCATCGGCATCCTTCACCAGACGGTTGATCTCTTCTTCCGTGAGGCCGCTCGACGCGGTTATCTTGATACTCTGTTCCTTGCCGGTTCCCAGATCCTTCGCCGAAACATGGACGATCCCGTTGGCATCGATGTCAAAGGTCACCTCAATCTGGGGCATCCCGCGCGGCGCCGGAGGAATACCCACCAATTCGAACCTTCCCAGGGTACGGTTATCAGCCGCCATCGGCCGCTCACCCTGGAGAACGTGAATGCTCACCGCCGGCTGATTGTCCGCCGCCGTAGAAAAGGTCTGACTCTTTTTGGTCGGGATGGTGGTATTCTTCTCAATGAGTTTCGTGAGTACCCCTCCCAGGGTCTCAATGCCCAAGGAAAGAGGGGTCACATCAAGAAGCAGAACATCCCTTACCTCGCCGCCCAGGACACCGCCCTGAATCGCCGCGCCGATGGCCACCACCTCGTCCGGGTTTACACCCCGATGGGGTTCCTTGCCGAAAATATCCTTTACCTTCTGCTGCACCCGGGGCATCCTGGTCATCCCGCCCACCAGAATTACCTCATCGATATCCTTGGCCGCAATGCCCGCGTCCTTCATGGCCAGCCGGCATGGTCCTTCCAGTTTCTCAATCAGGTCCTCCACCAGGGATTCCAGCTTTGCCCGGGTGAGTTTGATGTTCAGGTGCTTGGGACCGGAGGCGTCGGCGGTAATGAAGGGTAGATTCACGTCCGTCTCCGCCACGGTGGATAGTTCCATCTTGGCCTTCTCCGCAGCTTCCTTGATCCGCTGAAGGGCCATCTTGTCGCTTCGGATATCTATCCCCTGATCCTTCTTGAATTCCGTGGCGAGGTAATCGATGAGCCGCTGATCGAAATCCTCCCCGCCCAGATGGGTATCGCCATTGGTGGCCTTTACCTCGAAAACCCCGTCCCCGATCTCCAGGATGGAGATATCGAAGGTTCCCCCGCCCAGATCGAAGACGGCGATCTTCTCATCCTTCTTCTTGTCGAGACCATAGGCCAGGGCCGCCGCCGTGGGCTCGTTAATGATCCGCAGCACGTTCAGACCGGCGATCTTCCCCGCATCCTTGGTCGCTTGACGCTGGGAGTCATTGAAGTAGGCCGGCACGGTAATAACCGCGTCCGTGAGCTTTTCCCCCAGATAATCCTCCGCCGTCTGTTTCATCTTGGTGAGCACGATGGACGAAATTTCCGCCGGACTGTAGTTCTTCCCCCGGACGGTTATCTGGGTATCGCCATTTTTTGCCTCGGTAATATTGAAGGGACTGATGGTCCGGTCATATTGGACCTCTTTCGAGGAATATTTTCTTCCGATCAGTCTCTTGATGGCATAGACCGTATTCTCCGAATTGGTCACCGCCTGCCTCTTGGCGATCTGGCCCACCAGTCTTTCACCGCTTTCCGTAAAGGCCACCATCGAAGGAGTCGTCCTGTTGCCTTCCTGATTGGCTATTACTACGGGATCTCCCGCCTCCATCACGGCCACGCATGAATTAGTGGTTCCCAAGTCAATCCCTATTATCTTCCCCATTGTTCCTGTTCCTCCTCGCTTATCGTTTAAAAAACATCATTTCGCGTTTTGTTTTGTCTTTTGACCCTTGCAGACCGACACCCGCGCCGGTTTCAGCAATCTTCCGTTGAGTAAATATCCCCGCTCGTATTCTTCGATGATCTCGTTACATTCGTGCTGGTCGCTTTCCAGGTGCAGCATCGCCTCATGGACCCGGGGATCGAATGCCTTCCCTGTCGCTTCGATCTCCTCCAGTCCATGCTTCCTCAGAGAGGAAACAAGCTGTTCCTGAACCAGTTTCAGGCCGCTCCGGAGCGCCTCCAGGTCATTTGTCTGGCAGGCATGGCTGATTGTCCGGCTGAGGGTATCGATGAAGGGTGCTACATCCTTCATGATCTCCTCATTGCAGAATCTGCGGAAGTCGCTTTTTTCTCTCTCCGTCCTTTTCTTATAATTTTCCAGGTCAGCTATCGCCAGGAGATACCTTTCGTGATTCTCCTCTGCCCTTTTTTCGGCTTCCTTCAATTTATCCGTCAGTTCGTCCCGGCCGCTGAGTTCAACCCTGTCCTTAACCGGCATTTCTTCCGGGACCGCCTCTTCTCCTTTTTCCCTTTTATCCATCGTTCTTCTATCCACGCTGTCATTTTCCTTTCCCTGAGGTGACGACTCCGTAAAAAGTCCGAGCGTATTCCGGGGACACGTTCCGATCCCTTCGGGCTTCCGGAACATGTCCCCGACGCCTCATTCCTCAGGATTTGTGCGCCTTGCCTGCGGCCTTTTTACGAAGCCGTCCTAAATTCAAGGCTTTTACGACTTTTTAAGAGGGCGTCAGGTGACCTGTCCGTAAATGCCCTGTCCTAAGAAAGATCGGGCTGCTGAAACAGCTTGTAGTCCACCAGTTCACAGATTACATGCCCCAGGGTGATATGAACTTCCTGAATCCTCGGGGTACTCTGGGAGGACACATTGAGGGAATAGTCGGCAACAGAGGCCATGTCTCCCCCGTCCCGGCCGGTCATGCAGAGCGTTATCAGACCCATCTTCCTGGCCACCTGCAACCCCTTGAGTACATTTTCCGAGGCCCCGCTGGTGCTAATACCCCAGGCCACATCGCCCGCCTGCCCGAGGGCCCTGATCTGCTTGCTGAATATCTCGGCAAAACTATAATCATTCCCGATGCTGGTAATAACTGAGGTGTCGGTGCTGAGGGCGATTGCCGGCAAGGGCGGCCTCTCAATAAGAAACCTGTTCACAAATTCGGCGGCTAGGTGTTGGGCATCGGCGGCGCTCCCGCCATTGCCGAAGAGGAGAATCTTGTTCCCTGCCTTCAATGCCCCTGTTATAACTTCCACCACCTGGACAATTTTCAGGAGATTTTCGTTGACGAAGATCTCCTTGGCCTGGTTGCTCTCTTTGAATATTTTGATAATATGGTCTTCCATCTCTTGCTCCAACCTGCCTGTTCCGCTCTTGTCGCCCCGGCGGCCTGATTTTCAAGTCGAGCCATGAATCCAGGAACGCGGGTAATATAGGAACGGATGCAGGGGATGTCAAGGGAGGTCAGGGGGAAAACATGGCTACCTGTCGCGGATTGGCGTTTGCGGGTTAGCCCCCAAGAGTCTTCAGCTTATCTGCCTATATACTCAAGCAGACGGTCCCAGGGGAGCCCGGGAAAGGTCCGGTGAAGCGAGTGATCATCATCGACCAGGTGGAAATCCAGCTTGCGAAAATGGCGGCGGGCAATCTCTTCAAGCCTGTCTCCCGGGATAAGTTCATCATGAAGGCCGTGATAGATTACCGCCGGTTTTCTCAATTCGCCATCGGGGGCGGGGTTGAATTCCGGCAGGGTCAGCGCCGGGGCAAGGAGAATAAGCCGGCGGATCCGCTCCGGATGAGCGAAGGCGTAGAGCGCGGCCATCAGTCCGCCATAGCTCGATCCCACCAGAATTATCTCTCCTTTTCCCGCGAGCAGGCCTTCCAGCTTGTCCATTTTATCCCTGAGGCTGCCCTCAAAATCCTCCATTGCCATCCCCGGGTATTTTTCCCGGAAAAAACTGCCCTTCGTCCCCCGGCTGGAGCTGTCCAATCCGTGGATGAACATTCTGGTGATCTCCATTAATCAATCCTCTCGTGTGAGCCAATTGCAAAACTCACGGTAAAGACGGCCACGACTTCGCTAGGCCCTCCAAAAGGCGCCGAAAATAACCTGTTTTGGGGCATGGAGGGACGCGCTCCGTCGCGTCCGCAGGAGTTTTGCAATTGCCTC